>JAZLFL010000054.1:0-7035 GCA_045615825.1 Lachnospiraceae bacterium | reverse complement strand
TCTTCATTGTATCATCAAGCTCTTTACCTATTGCTGCTCCAGCTGGTGAAACATGTTTAAATGAAGCAGCTGCTGGATAACCTGTTGCCTCTTTTAATTCTTTAACAAGCTGCCATCCATTAAGCGCATCAAGGAAATTAATATATCCAGGCTTACCATTTAATACTTCGATAGGAAGCTCTGATCCATCAGCCATAAATATTCTTGATGGCTTCTGATTAGGGTTACATCCATACTTTAATTCAAGTTCGTTCATTTTATGCTCTCCTGTTACTTATTCTTATTAACAATACGTGTCTCGTACTCGCCTGTTGCAATATCAATATATCTTACAAAAAGACTTACCTTATTCTCTTCGTTTAAGTTAGTCCAAAGCATATTAGTGAACTCATCAATATCACCCTCGATATCAATCCATTCTGGCTCACCCTCAAAGCTTGGAAGTGGATTACCATCATTCATATATGTATGAATGAAATGTCCCTCTCCGTTGATTGGATTCTCATAAGCAAATGTATATCTGTTACATGCTTCTGGATTACCATTGTTGCTCTTAAGAATGCTCATGGCATAATTGTACTTGCCATTCTCAATATGCATTACACCAGATATTCTAGGTGTGTAATTAGGGCCGTCTGGCTCGAACTCTCTGCATCTTAATGACTGTTCGAATGTAAGCTGCTTATCCATACCATCATAGATCGTATCAGTCTGGTCACCATTAGTAACGATTGTCTTATTACCAAGTACTCTTACTGGTGCATAAATAATAAGTGATGGATCCTCAAGCTTGCTTGGATCGAAAGCCTGTGTACGGATGCCCTCTCCATCTTCTACAAACACTCTGTTACGGCTGTTAGAACTTCTTCCCATGATGAAATAAGCAGTTACTGCCTTACTTCCATCCTTAGTCTTACCAATGATAATACCTCTACCTGGGTATGCATTAGTATTAAGCAGTGTAGCAATGTTATCCTTACGCATAATGTCTCCTTTTTATTTTAATTTCAAACTCTTTAATAAATATACTATCTGCGATAGTTGCTTTCAACTTTATTTTCACCTTTTCCAAATTTCTCCAGAAGTACTATAGTTTCTATATGTTTGGTGAAAGGGAAGCAGTCAACGGGCTCTATACTCTTAACCTTATACCCCGACTTAGTAAACTGCTTAAGATCCCGCGATAATGATTCTGGTCCGCAGGATATATATACCACCTTCTTAGGAGACAGCTTCTTAACCGCGTCAATAAATTCGGGTGTCGAACCACTTCTTGGTGGATCCATAAATATACAGTCAAACTTAATATCAGCCTCTTTAGCCAGATTCGTGATGTAATTGGTAGCATCTGCCTGGAAGAATCTGACATTTTTGATACCATTATTCTTAGCATTGGATATGGCATCCTTAACCGCATCCCTGTTAAGCTCTACCGATATTACTTCCTTAGCTGATTTGGCAGCAATAAGACCTATAGTTCCTGTACCGCAGTAGGCATCCATTATAGTCTCATTACCAGTAAGGTTAGCGGCCTTAATAGCCGTCTCATATAACAGCTTAGTCTGGACTGGATTAACCTGATAGAACGAGCCTGGTGATATCTTAAATCTAAGTCCACACAATTCGTCCTCGATATACCCTCTTCCATATATAGCAATATTACGGTCTCCAAGTACCATGCTGGTCTTCTTATCATTAACATTAAGGATAACGGTACTAATATTAGGATGTATATCCCTAAGCGCCTTAACGAAGTTATTCTTACCAGGGAATGTCGGATTACTGCAGACTAATATAACCATAATCTGACCAGTATTCTTACCCACTCTTAACTGTACATGGCGGAGTAGTCCGTAACCAGTATCCTCATTAAAAGTCTTAATCTTGAACGATTTTAATAAGTCCCTTATGGTCACTGCTATCCTGTTAGCTTCACTATCCGTTATAAGGCAGTCATCCACCTTAACCACTCTGTGGGTTCCCTTCTCGTATACACCGGATATATATGAACCATTCTTAAGATAGGTATATGTAGCTGTTACCTTACATCTATAATGGAGAGGATCATCCATTCCTATAATAGGTGACACCTTGCCGAAGCTGCCCAGCAGAGAGTGCATATATTTATTTTTGCTCTGCAGCTGCTCACCGTATTCCATTTTAATATAATCACAGCCGCCACATTTCTTGGCACATGCACAGTCAAACTGCATACTAGGATACCTTCTTTTTATTAGTCTTGATTGTTGCAGCATAGGCACTGTTACATAAGCCCAGTACTGCGGATAACATAAACAGAGTCTCTATTCCAAGTCTCTGCCAGATAAGACCACCAAATAATGCAATCAGAATAGTAATCATATGATTAACTGATATACCTGTTGAAATAGTAGCTCTCATCTCTTCAGGACTATCAGAGATATCCTGAACATATACATTCGATGCCATTGAAGCTAACGAAATGATTGAATCAAGCACATAGTTAAGACAACAGATAACAAATGCCACCTTCATTGGGAATATATGATGTGCATATCCATAGAAGAAGCATACGATAACCAGAATCAGTGTATCCGAGATCATTACAATCTTATATCCGAGCTTATCAATAATTCGTCCTACCACTGGTGATAAGAAGAAGCTAAGCAGCGCGGATACTGCAAATAAAAGACTAATAACTGTAGCATTGGCTCCATAGAACAATATCAGCACATAAGGGCCGAAGGTAAAGAATACCTGCTTCCTGGCACCATAGAACACTTCAAGCATATAGAACTTAGTGAACTTCTTCCTGAAATAAAATCTGCTCTTAGTCTTATCCGTTGTACTGTTGCCAGTTAAGCCGAAGGCAAAATATGTTCCCACGCCAATAAGCAAAGTTGATATAAAGAAGAATAGCTTATATGGCTTATTCTGTATCAGGAATAAAAAGGCGATGATGATTACAACATAACCTGCGAGTGTACCAATCTGATATAAGGCTGACTGATATCCCAGGGCCTGTCCTCCCTTGCCCTCGTGAGAGTACTCAAGGGATAATGTATTCTTCATGCCCAGCTGAATATGCTCACCAAGTGAATATGTGCACACAGCCAAAGTCACGAGCACTTTTCCCGGAGAAACAACTGATAACATACCAAGGCCAAGCAACATAATAACCGCACCAATCTTGTATAATCTCTCGGCAGAGAACATATAGAAAATAGCAAGTATCGCTACAAGCATTAGTCCCGGTATCTCTCTGAAGAACTCCATGAGTCCTCTGTCGAACTCTCCCATTCCAACTATCTCCGCAAGATAGTTATCAATGATTCCCTTATAAATTCCGTATCCAATTCCTGTTGTGCACAAAGATAAAAGGAAGTAATATACTCCCTTTTCATTCTTGAATACACTCTTAATATTATTAATCATGTCTGCCCTCTAACTAGTTCTTAGTGTTCTTCTTATAAAGTGCCAAGAGTCCTTTCATAAGTAACTCACTGTCTATAATGATATCCTGCTTGCAGCATGGGATAACAGTTCTTGCGAATCCACCTGTTGCAACAACTGTTCCTGTATAGCCCAAATCTTCCCAGATTCTCTCAACCATTCCATCAATGCATGCGGCATGTCCATATATACTACCGCTCTGCATAGCTCCAACAGTAGAACCATTGATAAGCTTATCCGGGAGTGTAATAGCAATATCAGGAAGATGTGCTGCATTCATTGTAAGACCATTAATGGATACCTTAACGCCAGGAATGATCATACCACCGATGAATCTCTTCTGATCTGTGATAACAGATATTGTTGTAGCAGTTCCCATATCAATAAGTATAAGTGGTGCACCATACTCAGATATACCTGCCACAGCACCTACTAAAAGGTCTGGTCCAAGTGCCGCCGGGTCATCAATCTTAATATCAACACCCGTCTTAAGACCTGGCGCAACCTCAATAATTGACTTACCCAGAATCATCTCTGCTGCATTCCTTACCTGTCTTGTAACAGGTGGAACAGATGATGATAAGATACCACCCTTAATATTCTTAGCATCTATTCCATGGATATCCATAATTGTCTTAATTGATATAGCATACTCAATTGAGGTCTTCTGGAAGTCTGTATGAATACGCTCCTCGAAGATTGTCTCACCAGTCTTCTCGTTCATACAGCCAAATGTTGTATTAGTATTACCTAAGTCAATTGCAAGAATCATAATCTACCTCACTTTTCAAAAAGACCCAGAGCAAAATGCCCTGGGTCAAATAAACATATTGCTTTAATCGTTAGCAACTTCCTTCTTACCAATCTGGATAATACGTACGATTGCTGAACTAAGAACAAGATTGATTGCAAGCTCTACAAGGAAATTAACACCTACAAGGCCGCCAATCATAAATGCTCCTGCTGAAGCAAATCCTGCTGCTTCTGCCCAGCCAGCGATTGTCTCATAGAAGAAAAGTCTGCATCCGATTAAGAACACACCAGTATTAACAACTGGAGCTACAACTGCTGCTATGATAACAGCAAGTGTACGGTTCTTCTTCTCTAAGAGATTGTAAACAAAACCAGCTGCAAGACCAGCTAACGCACCCTTAAGGATACATGTAACAATTGTACCTGGGATGCTAACTGCAAGGAATGCACCAGCGTCTGTCATCAGTACAACAACACCGAATACGAATCCAAGCCATGCACCTGTCCAGTATCCATATAATGCCGCACCGACTATTATTGGAATGAGTACAAGTGTGATGTTGAACACTCCGAATCTGATACCAATTGCTAAAGCCTGAAGTACAATTACTATAGCTGTCAGCAAACCTACACCAACGATTGTCTTTGTTTTCTTATTCATTTTTCTACCTCCTGCTACTGTCCCACTTGTGTGGGTATAGTGCAAGGATAATGTAACACGGCAGAAGGAATTTGTCAATTTTTTATCAATATCTTTTTATGTCTAAAAAAGACCCAAAAAGACCTCAGTCCTATGACTGAGGTCCTCTTAAGTAAGCTATTTAATGTATTCTGTAGATAATTAGTCTAATGCTTCCTTCTTAGCTACTGTAACCTTCTCTTCGAAGCACTCGAACATCTTATCAACTTCCTTCTTCTCCATCTTAGCTGTGAAGAGGCTGACAATTGGAACGATTATAAGACCACCAACCATGGCAACTACACCAGAGTTAATTGATGACTTGAAGATGTAAGCGATCACAGGACCAAAGCCTGTCATATCTATCTTAGCTAATGATACGATAAGCTGAAGAACTGCAAGACCACAACCATAGATGAAACATACTACAACTGAAGCCTTAGTAACGCCCTTCCAGTAAAGACCATATAAGAATGGTGCAAGGAAAGCACCTGCAAGTGCGCCCCATGAAACACCCATCATCTGTGCAATGAATGTAACGCTTGGATTAGCATCCTTAAAGATAGCAATTACTGCTGAAATAAGGATGAAGAATACAATGAATAATCTCATTGTTGATACCTGCTTCTCTTCTGTCATATCCTTCTTAGCCGGCTTGATAACATCAAGTGTGAATGTTGAGCTTGATGTAAGAACAAGTGAAGAAAGTGTAGACATTGAAGCTGAAAGTACGAGTACGATTACAACTGCTATAATTACTGGAGCAAGTGTTGAAAGCATTGTTGGTACGATTGTATCGAATAATGGCTTTCCAGTAGCTTCGTTGTACTTAATGCTGTCAGCATAGAGACGTCCAAAACCACCAAGGAAGTAACATCCACCAGCTACGATAATAGCGAATACTGTAGAGATTACTGTTCCCTTATGAATATCCTTCTCACTCTTAATAGCATAGAACTTACCAACCATCTGTGGAAGTCCCCATGTACCAAGTGATGTAAGAATTACTACGAATAAAAGTGCAAGTGGATCTGGTCCTAAGAATGAAGCATATGCTCCACCGCCTTCCCAACCTTCAGCTGGAATAGCAGCAAGTGACTGCATAGCTGCAACGAGACCACCATTGTCCTTAAGTACAGCTAAGATTACAGCAGTAATACCAATTAACATGATAATACCCTGAATAAAGTCGTTAATAGCTGTAGCCATGTATCCACCGAAGATAACGTAAATACCAGTAAGAATTGCCATGATAGCAATTACAACCCAGTATGGAAGGTTAAATACAAGACCAAATAAGCTTGAAAGTCCATTATAAAGGGATGCTGTATATGGAATAAGGAAAATGAAAACAATAACTGAAGCAGCTATCTTAAGTGCTGTAGAGTTAAATCTCTTTCCAAAGTAATCAGGCATTGTCTTAGCATCAAGAGACTGTGTCATGATACGTGTACGACGTCCTAAAATATTCCATGCAAGAAGCGAACCGATAAATGCGTTACCAAGTCCAGCCCATGTAGCGGATGTACCATAAAGCCATCCAAACTGTCCAGCGTATCCTACGAAGATAACTGCTGAGAAATAAGATGTTCCAAAAGCGAAAGCTGTAAGCCATGGACCTACAGAACGTCCACCAAGAACGAATCCGTTAACATCTGTCGCATTCTTTCTTGTATAGAATCCTACTGCGATCATAACCGCAAAGAAAATTACAAGAAGAATCGAGCAAAGTACTACTGTCATTGTTTAATTCCTCCTAACAAAAAACAAAAAAATACATCAAAACGCACGCTTTGTGAATTTTAAGCGTTGACGCTTTGATGTATTAAAGTCTACCATTTTGAAAATATTAAGTCAATGTATTATTGATAAATGTTTTTTGCTCATCATTTACTTAGCCAAAACTTATATTAGCGAACTATCTCCTTGTGGCTTCATGCTCCAAAATACTACATTCATAATGATAACTATAAGAGCAACAACTGCCATTGAAACCCAAAAGCCCATATTAAGACCTAAAAGTTCTGTCGTTCCAAACATTTTCATCCAAAGTGCTATCCAATTAACTTTCATATGTGGTTACCTCCCTTATAACAATTCACCATAATGCTTTACATAGGCCTTCTTTAAGCTTGTAGCCAGTGCCATATAAAGTAAAATACATGGAATCA
>JAZLFL010000053.1:0-5247 GCA_045615825.1 Lachnospiraceae bacterium | reverse complement strand
CTTAAGATTAATTTTGGCTGATAGAAAATACAGATTTAAAGCTCAAATTCTGCTGATAGCAAAATACAAAGTAAAATTTCAATTTCGAATGATATGGACCGAGGGCCCAATAGTTCATGAGGATGCTAGAAGGTGCTAATGCTTTTATGAAACAAGCCAATACTTTTGCGAAACAGGCATTATCATTGCCGAAAATTAGCATTGATGATATTATCTTAATTGTTCGGAATTCAGATAATATTAATGGAGAAGATTAATGGTAGATAAGGCGAAGGTTAAAGAAGCCGTAACAATGCTTCTTGAAGCAATTGGAGAAGATACATCAAGAGAAGGCTTAATTGAGACTCCAGACAGAATCAGCCGTATGTATGAAGAGATATTCGGCGGTATGGATATGGACTGTAAGGAGATATTAAGCAAGCGTTTTACAGTTGATAATAGTGAGATGGTAGTGGAGAGAGATATCACTTTCTACTCAATGTGTGAGCATCATCTTATGCCATTCTATGGCAAGGCCCATGTGGCATATGTACCTAATGGTGAGGTTGTTGGTATCAGCAAGCTTGCAAGAACAGTAGAGGTATTTGCCAAGCGCCCACAGATTCAGGAGAGGATGACAGCGCAGATTGCAGATGCGATTATGGAGGAGCTTAATCCTAAGGGAGTAATGGTTATGCTTGAGGCTGAGCATATGTGCATGACGATGCGTGGTGTTAAGAAACCTGGAAGCTCAACAGTAACTGTGGCAACTCGTGGAGATTTTGTAGATAACGAGAAGTTACAGAGTACTTTCTATGGACGAGTAAAAAACTTTAGATTATAATATTTTTGTGAGGGCGTCTTTAGGACGCGTCAGGAGAGAATTAAAGGAGGAGTTTAACATGAAGAAGGTTTCAGTTAAAACTATCGTAGCAACTGGTATTGGTGCAGCTCTTTTCTTCGTATTAGGAAGATTCGTAGCAATCCCAAGTGGTGTACCTAATACTAACATTTCTATTCAGTATGGTGTACTTGCATTTATCGCAACAGTATTTGGTCCAATAGCTGGTCTTTTAGCTGGTCTTATTGGTCATTTCTTCATCGATTTCAGCTGGGGCTGGGGCGTATGGTGGAGCTGGGTTATCACATCAGCTTTCGTAGGTCTTGTAATCGGTATTGGATCATCTAAGCTTAAGGTTGAGGATGGCGAGTTTGCAGTTAAGGATATTATTACATTTAATATCGTTCAGGTAGTAGCTAACGTTGTTGGCTGGGCAGTAGTTGCTCCAGTTCTTGATATCGTTATGTATGCAGAGCCAGCTAATAAGGTATTCGTTCAGGGTCTTGTAAGTGCTGGTCTTAATGCAGTAGCTACAGCAATTGTTGGTACATTACTTTGTATCGCATATGCTAATACAATTCCTAAGAAGGGTTCTTTAAAGGAAGAGGATTAATTAGCCAAGTATTCAGGCGGGAAGAAATTCCCGCCTTTTTTCTCTAATAGCAGGGTATTATGGGGGAGAGCGCAGGATTGCGCATATATAATATGAACGACGTTATTATTAAGTTCGATGACTTCGGCTTTCAGTACAACGCCCAGTCAGCACCAACTTTATACAATATCAATCTTGAAATCCGTAAGGGGGAGAAGGTATTAATCGCAGGACCGTCAGGATGTGGTAAGTCCACGCTGATTCACTGTATCAATGGACTCATTCCGTTTTCCTATAAGGGTGAATCTACAGGTAAGCTTACGCTAAAAGGTGAGGAGACTAAGAATCTGAGTCTTTTTGATATATCACACAGCGTGGGTACTGTGCTTCAGGACAGTGATGCCCAGTTCGTAGGTATGACCGTTGCGGAGGATATCGCCTTTGCACTTGAGAATGACTGTGTTGGCGAGCCTGAGCTCCATAACAGAGTGGCTGAAGTTGCCAGGATGGTTAATATAGACGACTTTTTAACGCATGCTCCTGGTGAACTCTCGGGCGGGCAGAAGCAGAGAGTATCCGTTGGCGGTGTGCTTGTTGATAATGTTGATCTGCTTATATTCGACGAGCCACTGGCTAATCTTGATCCGGCAACGGGAAAGCAGGCCATCGAGCTGATTGATGATATGCAGAAGCAGACAGGAGCAGCTGTTGTAATAGTTGAGCATCGTCTCGAGGACGTTCTCCATCGTGATGTTGACAGGATTGTGCTGCTTCAGAGCGGCCGTATCGTAGTCGATACTACACCGGATGAGCTGCTTAGCGGCGACTACCTTAAGAACTGCGGTATCCGTGAGCCTCTCTATATCACGGCACTGAAGTATGCAGGTGTAGATATCACGCCTGACAAGCTTCCACATAATATTTCTACGGTAAAAATTGACGCGACTGACTCTAAGAAGGTGCAGGACTGGTTTACGAAGACGGAGGCTGTTAATCGCGAGTCGGATTCTAAGACACTGCTAAATGTAGAGAATCTTGTATTCTCATATGCAGAGGGCAAGGTTAAGGCGTTAAAGGATATATCAGTTAATGTTAAGGAAGGTGAGATGGTAGCCATTGTTGGTACGAATGGCGCCGGTAAGTCGACCTTCGCCAAGGTAGTCTGTGGTTTCGAGGACCAGACTTCAGGCAGCATTATCTTCGATGATATTGATTTCAGCACATTAAGCATTAAGGAAAGAGCTGATCTGCTTGGATATGTAATGCAGAATCCTAATCAGATGATTTCCAAGGTTATGATAGCTGACGAGGTGGCTCTTGGTCTTGTTATGCGTGGCCTTAGTCAGGACGAGATAGATAAAAGGGTAGAGAAGGCATTAAAGATATGTGGTCTCTGGAAGTTCAGAAAATGGCCAATATCAGCACTCAGCTTCGGACAGAAGAAGAGAGTGACAATTGCCTCGATTTTAGTGCTTGATCCTAAGATGATTATCCTGGATGAGCCTACAGCAGGCCAGGATTACAGACATTATACGGATATTATGGAGTTCTTAACCGAGATTAACAGGGCTGGCGTAACAGTTCTGATGGTTACACATGATATGCATCTGATGCTTGAGTATGCCGACAGAGCAGTGGTATTCTCTGGTGGCAAGGTGCTTGCAGATGATAAGTGCGCTAATATCCTGACAAGTCCTGATATTATCGCCAAGGCAAGCTTAAAGGAGACCTCTCTCTATGACCTTGCACTTAAGTGCGGCATCAGTGATCCATCAGAGTTCGTACAGCGTTTTATTGATTATGAGCGTTCCTATGTAAGAGTTAATGAGGAGGTGGCCATCGATGAATAATCTGTTCAACTATATTGACCGACCTTCCAAGATTCATGACCTTACAGGTGCAACCAAGTTCATATGTATGCTCTTATGGAGCTTTGCGGCAATGTCCACATATGATACAAGAATGTTAGCTGCGCTTGCGATAGCCTCATTTGTATTATTCAAGCTTGGTAATATCAAAGTTAAGGATGTATCCTTCATGCTTGGCTTCATTGCCGTATTCATGGTGGTTAATACGATATTGCAGTATCTGTTCTCACCACAGCACGGAACGGAGATATATGGTACATGCACATATTTATTCGGTTTAAGCGGTAAATATGCACCGACTTTGGAACAGTTCTTCTATCAGTTTAATTATATTCTTAAGTATCTTGCGACGATTCCTATTGTACTTTTATTCGTTAGTACAACTAATCCGAGTGAATTCGCCGCATCACTTAATAAGATTGGCATTAAGTACTCAATAGCATATTCAGTAGCACTGGCACTTCGTTATATTCCTGATGTTCAGCGTCAGTATCATGAGATAAGCCAGGCAGGTCAGGCAAGAGGAATTGAGATGAGTAAGAAGGCTTCTGTTGTTAACAGACTCAAGTCTGCTTCGGCAATTCTTATTCCGCTTATTCTTTCATCCATGGACCGAATTGAGATTATTGCCAATGCCATGGAGCTTAGGGGCTTTGGTAAGAATAGCAAGCGTACATGGTACATGAGCCGTAAGTTCAGACCGGTTGATATTGTATGTATTATAGCCTGTGCGGGACTGGTGGTAATGGCATTCGTTCTTAACAGACTTAATGGCAGTCGTTTTTACAATCCTTTTAAATAAAAGGATATTAATTAGCTACATTGCAGAGGTGTTGTATGGATCAGATTAGAATTGATAATTTGATGATTAGGGCTTTCCATGGTGTGTATGCGGATGAGAAGGACAGGGGACAGAACTTCTATGTGAATGCTGTACTCTATGTGGACACAAGAAATCCTGGAATGGCAGATGATCTTAATAAGTCTACAGACTATGGTGCGGTATGTAATTGTATATATAATACGATGACCAAGAATACATATGATCTTATTGAGGCTGTTGCTGAGCACATTGCTATGGATATTCTTCTGGGCTTTCCTAATGTTAAGGAAATTGATGTGGAGGTTCGTAAGCCAGAGGCTCCAATTCCAATGCCATTTGAATCAGTATCAGTTAAGATTCATAGAAAATGGTCCAGCGTCTATGTCGCACTCGGCTCTAATATGGGAATAGCTGAGGATTATCTTGATGATGCGATAGATGGCCTTAATGAGAATGAGATGATTCATGTGGTAAGAGAGTCTGAGAGGATTATTACCAAGCCATACGGCGGGGTGGAGCAGGATGACTTCCTAAACAGTGTCTGCCTGATTAGAACAATGCTTACACCTAAGGAACTCCTGGATTATCTTCATGTATTAGAGGGTAAGGCTAACAGAGTTCGTGATATCCATTGGGGACCAAGAACTCTTGATCTTGATATTATTATGTATGATGACCTGGTATTTGAGGATGAGGATCTTATTATTCCTCATGTTGATATGGAGAATCGTACCTTTGTACTGGAACCGATGTGTGAGCTTGCACCATTCAAACGTCACCCGGTTCTTGGTAAGACTATGAAGCAGCTATATGAGGCAATACGTGAATGATATCGCCATAATGACATTAAAAAGCTCGAATGCAGTTGCATCCGAGCTTTTTATAATATCTGATCATAACTGGCAGAATTACTTATCTACACCTGGCAAGATTACTTATCCACACCTGGCAGGATTATTTAGCTACACCTGGTAAGATTACTTATCCACGCCTGGCTCAAACATTGTAGCGGTTCCACCATAGAGTGATGCATGATACATAGGTACCAGGCTGTCATAAGGATGGAAGTATACATAGTTAGACGTACAGTTGATGTCCTTGTAGATACCGGAAGATACAAGCTCGGATGTGCCGCCTTCGATAG
>JAZLFL010000052.1:0-4400 GCA_045615825.1 Lachnospiraceae bacterium | reverse complement strand
CAGCCTATGATATATGGTAATCTTAAGTCCTTCATGATTATGATGGATTATACGAAATTGGAGGATTATGATAAATGGTTCGCCTATTACCATTATCCTTACAGATTCCCATATAAGGTTAGGATGTGGCAGTTCACAGAGAAGGGTTCAGTGGACGGTATCAAGGGAGATACAGATATTAATCTGATGTTCTATTAGGAGAGAGAATGAAGAAAATAGTATTAACAGGTGGCGGAACAGCAGGACACGTTACACCTAATATTGCATTATTACCAGCATTACAGGAAGCAGGATATGAGATTCAGTATATTGGTTCATATGCTGGAATAGAGAAGACTCTTATAGAAGAGCACGGAATTCCATATCATGGAATATCTACTGGAAAGCTCCGCAGATATTTCGACCTTAAGAATTTCTCAGATGTCTTCAGGGTACTTAAGGGATATAGTGAAGCTAAAAGTAAGTTAGCTGAGATTAAGCCTGATGTAGTATTCTCTAAGGGCGGGTTCGTATCTGTACCTGTTATCAGAGCGGCAGCAGCTCTTAAGATTCCATGTATTATTCATGAATCAGATATGACACCGGGACTTGCTAACAAGTTATGCATCCCTGTTGCTAAGAAGGTATGCTGTAACTTCCCGGAGACACTTAAGAATCTCCCAGCTGAGAAGGCAGTATATACAGGCTCGCCTATTCGTAAGGAATTATCAGAGGGTGATAAGAACATTGCACTTGAAATGTGTGGATTTAATGAGGATAAGCCAGTACTTATGGTAATTGGTGGATCCCTCGGCGCACAGAGTGTTAATGAGACAGTAAGAGAATGTCTTCCTAAATTACTTGAGAGATTCCAGGTTGTTCATCTCTGTGGTAAGGATAAGGTCGATAATATGATGCTTGGGATCGAAGGATACAAGCAGTTCGAATATATTGATGAGGAACTTAAGGACTTCCTCGCTATGGCAGATGTAGTAATCTCCAGAGCGGGTGCCAATGCAATCTGCGAGCTTAAGGAACTTAAGATTCCTAATGTGCTCATCCCATTATCTGCAGGAAGCAGAGGTGACCAGATTCTTAATGCAGCATCTTTCGCTGAGCAGGGCTTCTCTGAAGTAGTAAGAGAAGAAGCACTTGATCCTCAGATGTTAATTGAGACAGTTTTCAAGACATATGATAACAGGGACAAGTATATTGAGGCGATGACAAATGCCGAGCATCTTGATCCTGTGAAGATGATTATGGAATTAATTGAAGAAGCAGCTAAGTAATGATTAAGCTGCTAACAATAAAGAAAAGTGTAAAATAAAAAGCCCCTCACGGGGCTTTTTTATTACTATAAATCAAGTCTGTTTCTTATTTCTCCATTAAGATAAGCTTCAATATTGCGGTATACCTCATCACAGCAACGCTGTCTTGATTCAACAGATGCCCATGCCATATGAGGAGTGATAAGTAACTTCCTGCTATCCTTAATTCTTCCAAGTGGGTTATCAGCTTCCATTGGCTCCTTGGTAATAACATCAAGACCAGCACCAGCGATGATTCCCTGCTCAAGTGCATCTGCAAGATCTGCATCAACTACTACAGGACCACGTGCAACGTTAACTAAGATTGCACTGTTCTTCATCTTCTTAAATGCATCCATATTCATGATGCCGCGTGTTCTGTCTGATAATGGACAGTGAAGAGATAAGATATCGGATCTCTCTAAGAGCTCATCGAATTCAACTCTCTCATAATCTGTACATGTGCTCTTACCAGAAGCTGAATAGAAGATTACATGTGCGCCGAAGGCTTCAGCAATCTTGGCAACTCGCTTACCGATATTACCCATTCCGATAATACCCCATGTCATACCTTCTATCTCATTGAATCTCTCATCGAAGTTACAGAAGCTTGTCTGACCAGAATATTTACCAGACTTAACATACTCATCATAGTAGCTAATCTTCTCTAATACATAGAGAGCAAGAGCGATTGTATGCTGAGCAACTGCAGGAGAAGAATATCCCATTACATTAGCTGCTGCGATTCCACGCTTCTTACAATATTCGATATCAATGTTATCGAAGCCAGTTGCTGTAATTGCAAGCATTTTTACATTAGGAGCAGTATCTAACATATCGGCATTCATAACAGCCTTGTTGAAGATTACTATGTCTGCATCCTTAACATGCTCACGGTTATTCTCTGGTGTATCAGCATCGTAAGATACGAACTCACCAAAATTCTTAAATACACTTGTATCAATATCACTGCCTAAAGTGTTGCGATCAAGCTGAACTATTTTCATGACTACCTCCAAGTAAACTAATATTAGAATAAGTATAACATAAAGAAATGGGAAAAATGGAAAATCTTCTGTTTACACAGATAAATTAAGAAGGTATTCTATTAAAGGAGTGTTGATAGGGGATCCGACCAACACGTAAATAAAAATTCGGCCAAGATTAATATTGTTTTTGTTAAAAGAAAAGGAGACTAACAATGAGCGAAATCAGAGACATTAACCTTGCCGAGTCTGGCGAAAGAAAGATCGAATGGGTTAAGAGAAACTGTGATCTTCTTCGTATGCTTGAGGAAGAGTTCACTAAGACAAAGCCATTTGCTGGCAAGAAGGTAGCACTTTCAGTTCACCTTGAGGCTAAGACAGCTTACCTTTGTAAGGTACTTGCAGCTGGTGGTGCAGAGATGTACATTACAGGTTCTAACCCATTATCAACTCAGGATGATGTAGCAGCAGCCCTTGTTAAGGAAGGCCTTAACGTATTTGCATGGCACGGTGTTACACCAGAGGAATATGATAAGCACATCAGATCTGTACTTGAAGTCGGACCAAACATCATCATTGATGACGGTGGAGACTTAGTACATATGATGCATACAGAGTTCGTAGATCTTATCCCTAATGTTATCGGTGGCTGTGAGGAGACAACAACAGGTATCATCAGATTAGAGGCTATGAATAAGAAGGGCGAGCTTAAGTTCCCAATGGTTCGCGTTAACAATGCTGACTGTAAGCATTTATTTGATAACAGATATGGTACAGGCCAGTCTGTATGGGATGGAATTAATCGTACAACTAACCTTATCGTTGCAGGTAAGAATGTTGTAGTTGCCGGCTATGGCTGGTGTGGTAAGGGTGTTGCTATGAGAGCCAAGGGACTTGGTGCCAAGGTTATCGTAACAGAGGTTAACCCAGTTAAGGCTATTGAAGCTGTTATGGATGGCTTCGAGGTAATGCCAATGAACGAGGCTGCTAAGCTTGGTGATTTCTTCGTAACAGTTACAGGCTGTGACAAGGTCATCGATGCTGATGATTTCGCAGTAATGAAGGATGGCGCAATCTTAACTAACGCTGGTCACTTCGACTGTGAGGTTGATATGGCAGGTCTTCGTGCAATGGCTGTTGAGTCTAAGGAAATGCGTAACAACATTATGGGTTACAAGCTTCCAACAGGTCAGTGGATCTGTGTAATTGCAGAGGGAAGACTTGTTAATCTTGCAGCTGGTGATGGACATCCAGCAGAGATTATGGATATGAGCTTCGCAATCCAGGCACTGTCTGCCAAGTATCTTGTTGAGCATGCAGATTCTCTTAATGAGAAGCTTATCGATGTTCCAACAGATGTTGACATGGATGTTGCTGCCAGAAAGCTTGCATTCATGGGTAAGAAGATTGATGTTCTTACTGAGGAGCAGAAGGCATATCTTGATGCTTCACTTTAATAGATACAGTAGTTGGCCACATCTTAGTATTAAGGAGTAATTAAATGGGCTTTCTTAAATCACTGATAATCTTAATTATTGCACTTGCCGTAATAATTGGAATTATTCTTCTTATCATCTATACATGGAATAATAAGTTTGCCAAAGTTGAGGCAGCTGACGTTAAGGATATATATGGTAAGAAATATCCTACTGTCAATGGTGATATTAATCTCTATACATATATTAATGGTGAGAAGACTATTGTCGTTCTTCCAGGACTTGGATCAGTAGCACCAGGACTTGAGTTCAAGGGACTTGCCAAGAAGTTGGATGGATATAAGACAGTAATAGTAGAGCCACTAGGACATGGACTTAGTGATATTACTAAGGCACCACGTACTGTAGAGAATATAGTCAGTGAGATACATGAGGCACTTAGCGCTGCTGGCATAACAAGTTACATTCTTGTTTCCCATGCAGAAGCAGGATTATATGCTACAAGTTATGTCAACCAGTATCCTGATGAGGTTATTGCTTCTGTTGGAATAGATACTATTATTCCAGCGCAGGCTGATAAGGGATATGTGGATCTATCAAGTACATATAAGTTCAATTCGTTCATGACAAGATCAGGAATTCTTAGAATTGTTAACAGGAAGATGTCGGATGATGGACTTCTGATTCCGGGA
>JAZLFL010000051.1:0-6201 GCA_045615825.1 Lachnospiraceae bacterium | reverse complement strand
ATGAGAATGCCAAGGAAGCACTTTTAGATGTATAAAAGGATTGGATTATAAATGGCTAAGAATACAATTACGAAAGTAATAGAAGAAGATATTATTAAGACCGAATATTCGGAAGTAATGCGTAAGTCTTATATTGACTATGCCATGAGTGTTATTGTGGCAAGAGCGCTTCCTGATGTAAGAGATGGTCTTAAGCCTGTACAGAGACGTACGCTTTATGATATGCATGAGCTTGGAATAAAGTTCGACAAGCCATATCGTAAGAGTGCCAGAATTGTCGGCGATACAATGGGTAAATATCACCCACATGGCGACAGCTCGATTTATGATGCGCTGGTTGTTATGAGTCAGGACTTCAAGAAGGGATTACCTCTGGTTGATGGTCATGGTAACTTCGGTAATATCGAGGGCGATGGAGCCGCTGCAATGCGATATACTGAGGCCAGACTTCAGAAGGTTACGCAACTTGGTTTACTTGCTGACCTTGATAAGGATGTGGTAGATTTCATACCTAACTTTGATGAGACAGAGAGAGAGCCGTCAGTTTTACCTTGTAAATTCCCTAACCTTCTTGTTAATGGAACAGAGGGTATTGCCGTTGGTATGGCTACCAATATTCCTCCTCATAATCTTGGGGAAGTAATTGATGCCATGAAGGCATATATGAAGGATGAGACAATCTCGACAAGATCGCTCATGCGTTACTGCAAGGGGCCTGATTTCCCTACAGGTGGTATTGTAACTAATAAGGATGAACTCCTTGAGATATATGAGACTGGATCTGGCAAGATTAAGATTCGTGGTAAGGTTGAGACAGAGAAGGCTAAGAATGGTAAGACCAATGTAGTTATTACAGAGATTCCGTTCACTATGGTTGGTGCCAATATTACCAAGTTCCTTCAGGATGTAGCAACTCTTGCTGATACCAAGAAGGCTCCGGATATTGTTGATATCTCCAACCAGTCATCGAAGGAAGGTATAAGAATTGTTATTGAACTTCGTAAGGATGCCAATGTAGATAATTTCATTAATCTTCTGTATAAGAAGACCAGACTTGAGGATACCTTCGGCGTTAACATGCTTGCAATTGCTGATGGTCGTCCTGAGACGATGGGTCTTAAGAGAATCCTTAAGGAGTGTACAGACTTCCAGTATGAGGTTGCTACCCGTAAGTATACTACCTTGCTTAAGAAAGAACAGGATAAGAAGGAGATTCAGGAAGGTCTTATTAAAGCCTGCAATGTTATCGACCTTATTATTGAGATTCTTCGTGGCTCCAAGGACAGAGCTATGGCTAAAGCCTGCCTCATAGAAGGTAAAACAGATGGCATTAAGTTCAAGACCAAGGAATCTAAGGTTATGGCAGCCCAGTTAATGTTCACTGAAGCTCAGGCTAATGCAATCCTTGATATGCGTCTCTATAAGTTAATTGGCTTAGAGATTGAAGCGCTTATTAAGGAGCATGAGGAAACTGTTGCCAATATCTTCAAATATGAGGATATCTTAAGCAGACGTGACAGTATGGCTCAGGTACTTATTAATGAGCTTGATGAGCTTAAGAAGGAATTCGGAAGACCAAGAAGGACAGTAATTGATAACTGTGAGGAAGCAGTTGTTGAAGAGATTAAGGTTCCAGAGATGGACGTAATGTTCATAATGGACAGATTCGGATATTCCAAGATCGTTGATATGCCTACATATGAACGTAATAAGGAGACTATAGAGAACGAATTTAAGTATATCTGCAAGTGTAAGAATACAGGTAAGATATGTTTATTCACTAACCTTGGTGTACTACATACAGTTAAGGCTACTGATCTTCCTATTGGTAAGCTTAGAGATAAGGGTGTACCAATTGATAATGTAAGTAATTTCTCTTCTCAGAAGGAGAATATTGTATCTGTTGCGAGCCAGTCAGAGCTTAATCTGTACAGAATGGTATTCGTTACTAAGAATTCCATGGTTAAGATTGTTGACGGTGGAGAATTCGATGTTGCTAAGAGAACAGTTGCTTCGACCAAGCTTGAGGATGGCGACGAAGTAGTGAGCGTACAGGCTTTACTTGACCAGAAGAATATTATTCTTAAGTCTAATGATGGCTATTTCTTGAGATTCCAGTTAGAAGAGATACCGGTTAAGAAGAAGGCAGCTGTTGGAGCAAGAGGAATGAAGCTTGGCGGTAAGGATTATATAGATGAAGTATTCTATACAAGAGCTATTGATGATTCATCTATCCAATATAATGAACGTCAGCTTAGACTTAACGATATTAAGTTAGCTAAGAGAGACAGTAAGGGAACGAAGGTAAGATAATGAGAGTAATAGCTGGTAAGGCGCGTTCTATGCCGCTTGCATGTCCTAAGGGGGATGGAACAAGGCCTACAACTGACAGAATTAAAGAGACACTTTTTAATATGCTTCAGTGCGATGTGCCTGGTGCAGTATTCTGTGATTTTTTCTCAGGAAGTGGGGCTATTGGTATCGAGGCATTAAGCCGTGGTGCCAAGCATGCTTACTTCGTTGAGAATAATAAGGAAGCTGTTGAATGTATTAAGAAGAATGTAACTTTTACCAAGGTCTCAGATGATGCGACAATAATTGCGAGAGATGTTCGTGATGCACTGTATGAGATCCATGATACTGCAGATATTATATTTATGGATCCTCCCTATTCAGAGGGTATTGAATTTGATATAATGCAGATGTTGAAGAATTCCAGGATTATTAATGAATATACAATTATCATTATTGAGGCAGACATTAAGAATGACTTAAGTGATATTGAGGATCTTGGATATGTAATGTATAAGGAAAAATGCTATAAGACTAATAAGCATGTATTTTTCAGATTGGAGAAATAATGACTAAAGCTGTATATCCAGGAAGCTTTGATCCTGTCACATTTGGTCATCTTGATATTATCAAAAGAGCGGCTAAAATCTTCGATGAATTAACGGTCAGTGTGCTTGATAACAAGGCAAAGACACCATTGTTTTCTGTAGAAGAGCGTGTTAAAATATTGCGTGAAGCAACTAAGGATTTGCCTAATGTTAAAATTGAATCTTTTAGCGGTTTGTTAATTGATTATGCTAAGGAATCTGGCTTCACAGTATCTGTAAGAGGACTTAGAGCCATTACAGATTTTGATTATGAATTACAGATAGCTCAGACTAATACAATGCTAAGTGCAGGTGGATTAGATACTATGTTCTTGGCAACAAAGGTTGAGTATTCTTATCTTAGTTCATCTGCAGTTAAGGAGATTGCTGCTTTTGGTGGCGATATTTCACATTGCGTTCCGGATTTTGTGGCTTCACTTGTATATGAGAAGTACGGTCTGGAGAGGGGTAAATAATGGCTAGTAAAATTGAAACTTCTATAAGAGAATTACAGTCTTATATTGATAATTGTAAGAGTCCAATGTTCGGCGGTCAGGATAAAATCATCTGTGAGCGCGAAGAACTTGAATCATTGATTGATGACCTTCGTAAGAAGGCTCCAGAAGAGATTAAGCAGTATCAGAAGATTATCAGCAATCGTGAGGCTATTATTAATGATGCCAAGGCTAAAGCTAATGAACTGATTAGTCAGGCTACAGCACAGACAACAGAGCTCATCAGCCAGCATGAGATTATGTTAAGAGCCTATGAGCAGGCGGATGAGGTTGTTAATGAGGCAATCTACAGAGCTCAGGAGATTATTGATAATGCAACAATTGAAGCTAATGAGCTTAAGACTTCTGCAATGCAGTATACAGATTCATTACTAGGTCAGGTGGAAGATATTGTAGGACATTATATTGGTCTTACTAATAACAAGTATGATGAGATGATGAATGCTCTTGGTGAGTGTTATGATTTAGTAAGAGTTAATCGTCAGGAATTAATTGCATCAGCAGTTGACGATACTGGAGTGGATGTGGGTGATCTTATTACTGATGATCCTTCACTTTTAGAGGCTCCTGAAGGTGGTGCTATTATGACTCCTTCAGAATCGGATGATTCATCTGACGCTTCATTAGATCTTGATTTGATATAATTAATCAGGGGCTGATTTTACAGCCCCTTTTCTTTTTGTAAGGCTATATGAGAATTGATAAATATCTTGCAGATATGAATATTGGTACAAGATCCGAGGTTAAGGAGCTCATCCGCAAGAAGCTTGTTACTGTTAATGGTACAGTTATCACAGATCCTGGCACTCAGGTTAATGAAGAGATGGATGTTGCAGTTAAAGGTGAATCTCTTAAGTATGAGGAGTTCAGATACTTTATGCTTAACAAGCCAGCCGGAGTTGTATCAGCAACTGAAGATAATATAGATAAGACAGTTATTGATCTTTTGCAGGGTGAGAATACAAAGGGATTATTCCCTGTAGGAAGACTTGATAAGGATACTGAAGGTCTGCTGTTAATAACGAATGATGGTGAGCTTAGCCACAGGATGTTAAGCCCAAGGAAGCATGTTGATAAATGCTATTATGTGGAGCTTCTATATCCAATTACTAAAGAGGATATACGTGAGCTTACGGCAGGCGTTGACATTGGCGATGATGAATTAACACATCCTGCAAGAATTGAAGCCATTACAACGACATCGATATATCTGACTATTACAGAAGGCAGATTCCATCAGGTTAAGAGAATGATGAAGGCTGTTAATAATGAGGTTACATTCCTTAAGAGAGTGAGCTTTGGGCCATTGGAGCTTGATAAGAGTCTTCAGCCTGGGGAGTATAGACGTCTTGATGATGACGAGATTATGATGCTTCAGATTAAGTGTTAAAAGGGATATATGTTTTTACCAGTTTGTAAAAAAGATTTAATTGAAAGAGGTATCGAGCAGTTAGACTTTGTATATGTATCGGGTGATGCATATGTGGATCATCCAAGCTTTGGTACAGCAATTATATCAAGAGTACTTGAAAGTCATGGGTATTCTGTTGGTATTATTGCGCAGCCAGACTGGAAGAATGACAGTAGTATAACTGTACTTGGTAAGCCGCGTCTTGGATTCCTTGTGTCTTCCGGTAATATGGATTCGATGGTTAATCATTACTTCGTTAGTAAGAAGCACAGACCTACGGATGCATATACGCCAGGTGGTGAGCCTTATAAGAGGCCGGACCATGCAACTGTTGTATATTCTAACCTTATCAGACGTACATATAAAGATGTTCCTATTATTCTAGGCGGTATTGAAGCCAGTTTAAGACGTATGGCTCACTATGATTATTGGACTGATTCCTTTAAGAGATCGATTCTGCTTGATTCACAGGCTGATATTATAAGCTATGGAATGGGAGAGAAGTCTATAGTTGAAATAGCTGATGCACTTAACAGTGGAATCGCCGTTAATGACATTACATTTGTTAAGGGTACAGTTTACAAGACTAAGGATACAGAGGGCGTTTATGGCGCCTTAAACCTGCCTTCCTACGATGAAATGAAGGCTGATAAGACCAGATATGCGGACAGCTTCAGAATACAGAGCTCTAATACAGATGCTATTAATGGTAAGGTCTTAGTTGAGTCTTATCCTAATGGTATATTTGTTGTACAGAATCCGCCTCAGTTACCGCTTACAATGACGGAGATGGATGATGTATATGCGCTTCCTTATGAGAGAACATATCATCCAAGCTATGAAGATAAGGGTGGTGTTCCTGCTATTGCAGAGATTAAGTTCTCTCTAATCAGTAACAGAGGATGCTTCGGTGGCTGTAACTTCTGTGCACTTACATTCCATCAGGGACGTACTATTCAGGTCAGAAGTCATGAATCTATAATTGAAGAAGCAAAGTTAATCACTGAGGATAAGGATTTCAAGGGATATATTCATGATGTTGGTGGTCCTACAGCCAACTTCAGACAACCAAGCTGTGAGAAACAGCTGACCAAGGGAGTATGTCAGAACAGACAATGCCTTGTTCCTACACCTTGTCCTAATATGAAGGTTGATCACAGTGATTATCTGAGTCTGTTAAGAAAGCTTAGAGAATTACCTAAGGTTAAGAAGGTATTTGTAAGATCAGGAATAAGATTCGATTATATGATGAAGGATCCTGATGATACATTTATGCGTGAGCTTATCGAACATCATGTAAGTGGTCAGCTTAAGGTTGCTCCAGAGCATATATGTGATGAAGTACTTAGTAAGATGGGTAAGCCTTCCAAGGATGTATATGAGGCGTTTAGGAAGA
>JAZLFL010000050.1:0-4246 GCA_045615825.1 Lachnospiraceae bacterium | reverse complement strand
GCAAACAATGACTGTGTAATCTGATATCCCTGATTATCAATAACCGAGAATGGATCCCTGAATGCCTGTACTCTTACCTGTACATGAGTGAATACTCTGTATGCCAATACTGCGCCTACACCACCTGCGGCGCATCCTAAGAAGAACAGAATGTAATTCCTTGTTGCCACAAGCAGCATGAACAGATATGTAATGAAGAATATAAGTCCACTACCAAGGTCCCTTGATAAGACAAGAATGATCACATGACATGCTGCAATCGCGGTTACCACTATAATATCAAGCAGATTCTTAGCCTTGGATAAAAGTGCCGCGATACAGAATACGAATAATATCTTAACTAATTCAGACGGCTGGATGGTTATCCCACCGATTGTATAAGATATCTTACTTCCGTTAGTTGCAGAACCAAGAATAAGAACTATCATTAGCGATAAGATTCCTACTGCCGCATATATATAGCCAAAGTGAGTAAGTCCCTTAATCTTATTAAGGAAGTATGGAACTGACATACCAATAGCCATCGATACAGTAACAATAGCAAACTGCTTAAGTGCTCTGCTCATATCAAGACGGCTTAAGATAATGAAGCCCGTACTGAGTAACAGTGCCATATTATTAAGCAGTACCTTATCAATGCGAGGATACAGCATCGCAGTAACAATCAGCAAAGCAAACATTACTACATAGGTAAAGAATGCCAGGAAGGCATAATCAAGCTTACCCGTCTTAAGGCATAATGTGCCATATGCGAAGAACTGAACAAAAAACAAATATACTCTCTGTCTTATATATATACCCTGGAAACGGGCATAGTTCTCCCCTACCATCTCATACAGAATGCATTCAAATACATATAGGAACATTACTGCAATTATTAAATATTTGGATATTTCAGTTAAGAGATATAGCATCAGATTGCTCCCTTTTCAAAATGTCCTGTGGTAAATTCATAATCAACATTAGTATTACCACCAATAAAAATATCTAATACAGACTTAATCTCATCATCTTTTTCCTTAGTGAAATCAAATCTGAAGTTATTAAATCCAGCCCTCTTAATATCATTCATCTTATTATGAAGTGATGTTGGAACTGCATTATATATCTCATTATAACAATGCACGCAGTTGGAATATGTGCACTCATTCTTACCCCTTCTATCAGTAAGCGAATAAGCAAAGTCATTAATATTACCCCTGCAGTCATTATAAGTCTTCGCAAGACAGTTGGATGCAACCATAAGAGGCACATAACCGTATACCGGTATCACAAGACTCTTATCATCAAGATCCCTTAATTCATGAAGACTAAGTTCAACAGGTGCTGTAAGTCCGCTTAACAGCTCATCGTAAAAGTGCTTCGACTGAGTATTCCATGAATAGATGAAGTAATCACCATTAATAATGTTCTTACATCCATTCTTACGAAGAAGCGCAAGCTCTTCAAGATTACGAACAAGTACTGGCATATCAGAATTCTTAGACAGATACTCCATAAGGCTTATAAGATATTCTTCATCCCTGCTTCTGATGATTCTTGGAAGTGCAATACCTAATACAGTATCCGGATTATCCTTCTTAAAGTCATCAAGCACATCCTTATTAATCTTACCCAGATAGATAAGATCATATGGAATATATATATTGCCAAGATTATATCCTGACAGACTGTCTAACTGCTCTGGCTTCATAATTGTTGCCTGGAACGATGCTGCAATTCCATCAGCAGATGTCTTACTTGTCTTAACTGCCTCAGGCTTAGGATTAGCCATCCGTCTGTAGTCATCAAGTACCTGGCTCATATAAGCATCAATTGCCTGTCTTCTAAGTTCATTAAGTACCTTAACTGGTATAAAGCAGTTGTCATCCATATCTACACTGATATTATCGAATACGAACTCAGTGCCACCAGTTTTGCTTAATCTTGAAACAATATCTTCCTCAGTTGCAGCCCTGTTGGATGCCTCATCCACAATATCACCACTCACAACTACTGTATTGTCCTTATTGTCCCAGACAGTCAATAATATCTTCTCGCCCACATATGCATAACAGAGTGCCTGAAGATGGATTAAAGCCCTGTCTTCATTCATTTTTGAATGAACAGAATTAATTACACTCTCATCCCTGTTATTATATGAAGGATCGGACAGCGTAATCATCTTACGACCATTATGAGTATAGTAATATCCTGAACCGACACTGCTTCTTAGATACAGTGACTCTAAAATATGATGATCTTCATCGCTTACCTTAGTACTTCTGCCCTCATAATATGCATCAATATATTTACGATACAGGCTTGTAACACCATATACATACTCAGGGCTCTTCATTCTGCCTTCTATCTTAAAGGAATCAATACCCGCCTCTATTAATTCTGCAATATGATCAATTGTACATAAGTCCTTAAGGCTAAGTGGGTATTCATTATTAGCGACAGGCTTGCCATTACAATTAACAGAATATGGAAGTCTGCATGGGCCTGCACATCTTCCTCTGTTGCCACTTCTGCCGCCAAGATAAGAGCTGAACAGGCACTGACCGGAATAACAGTAACAGAGTGCACCATGAATAAAGCACTCAATCTCAAGACCAGTACTTCTCTTAAGCTCCCTTATCTCTTCAAGACTAAGTTCTCTTGCCGGAACAATTCTGCATATTCCCCTACTCTTAAGCAGCTCAGCGCTAGACTTATGGGTAATTGTCATCTGGGTACTTGCGTGCAATTCAAGCTTAGGAAATGCTTTACTCAAATAATCAATTAGTCCCATATCCTGGATGATAACTCCATCAAGCCCGGCTTCATACAGAGGCTTAAGGAAATCATATACTGAATCCCATTCCTTCTCCTTAATAAGTGTATTAAGGGTTAAGAATATACGTCTACCATGAATATGTGCAATATTAAGAGCTTCAACAAACTCTTCCTCTGTGAAATTGTTAGCACTAGCTCTGGCACCAAAGCTCTTACCGGCCATATAGACTGCATCTGCGCCTGCGTAAATTGCAGCTCTGAAGCATTCCATATCACCTGCTGGTGCCAATAATTCAACTCTTCCCATATATAAAAAGGGAATCTGGATTCGCCTGAATCCTCCGATTCCCTTCTCCCGCTTATTTAAATTAGAGATTCTTCTTAGACATATTACGAATCTCAGCCTCAAGCTGAATAATCTTCCTGTCCTTCTCAGCTATATCCTGCTTGGCAGCCTTAAGATTACGATCCATATTCTCCATCTTCATCTGAGTATTAACTAACTCATGCTTCAGATCATAGAGTTCCTTTTCCTTAGCTGTCATATCCTCTTCCATATTAAGGATCTGATTCTTAGCCTTGAAATAATCATCTGCAAGATTAATCTGCATGAGAACATTCTGGCGATCAAGGTTAGCTCTTCTGAATGCCTCTACATGACTATATTCATTAAGCTTACTATTAAGATAAGATGCTATCTTCTGAAGATAATCTTCACTCTCATAGCCACATAACGTGTATACTTTACCATTTATTAATACTTCTGTGTCTGTCTTAATTGCCATAACATCTTCCCCCGAAGAAAACTACTCACTAGACATTATTATATTATCTAAATACGCCCTATTGCAAGAGGCAACCTGTCAAAACTAATCTCTTATTGGGGGCGTTAATCCAAGATGTGAATATGCTACATCTGTGACAACTCTTCCCTTAGGAGTTCTGTTAATAAATCCATTCATAAGAAGGAATGGTTCATATACATCCTCTATAGTGCCCGAGTCTTCTCCCGTAGTTGCTGCAAGGGTATCAAGTCCAACAGGGCCACCATTAAACTTGTTAATGATTGTAAGTAATATATTACGGTCTGTCTTATCAAGACCAATGCTGTCTACCTCAAGAAGATCAAGCACTTCTCTTGCAACCTGCTCCGTTATGGCACCATCATACCTTACCTGTGCATAGTCCCTTACTCTCTTAAGAAGCCTGTTCGCGATACGAGGTGTACCACGGCTTCTCTTAGCCATCTCATATGCACCGTTCTCATCTATATCTATTGTAAGTCTGTTAGCAGAATTAATAATAATAGTCTTAAGCTCTTCAGGTGTATAGAACTCAAGTCTGTGAATCATACCGAATCTGTCACGAAGAGGCGCTGTAAGCATACCCGCTCTTGTAGTAGCACCAACCAGCGTGAACTTGGCAAGATTAATCCTGTATGATCTCGCATCAGGTCCCTGGCCTGTAACAACATCAATAGCATAAT
>JAZLFL010000049.1:0-2097 GCA_045615825.1 Lachnospiraceae bacterium | reverse complement strand
GCTTAAGAAGCAGATTATTCATCCAGAAGTTATCACTAAGATGGCTGAGGATATTAAGATTGTATATACACCATTTAACGGAACAGGCAATAAGCCAGTTCGCAGAATCTTAAAGGAGCTTGGCTTCAAGAACGTATATGTAGTTCCAGAGCAGGAGCTTCCAGATCCTAAGTTCACAACTCTCGATTATCCTAATCCAGAGGATCCTAAGGCATTCACTCTTGCTTTAAAGCTTGCTAAGGAAGTTGGCTCTGATGTGGTAGTTGTGCCATAGCGAGAGCCTGACAGACTTGGTATCTACGCATACGATACAAAGAGTGGTGAGTATGTACCATTCACTGGTAATATGTCAGGTATGCTTATTGCTGATTACATCTTAAGAGAGAGAACAGCAACAGGTACAATGCCAGTTAACCCAGCAATGGTTAAGACTATTGTTACAACTAATATGGGCGACCAGATTGCTGCTAAGTATGGTGTTAAGCTTATCGAGGTATTAACAGGCTTCAAGTTCATCGGTGAGCAGATTAAGTTATTCGAGCAGACAGGTTCTAACAACTATGTATTCGGTCTTGAGGAATCTTATGGATGTCTTGCTGGTACACATGCAAGAGATAAGGACGCTATCGTAGCTGTTATGTGCTTATGTGAGGTTGCTGCATGGTGCAAGGCTAATGGCAAGACTGTATGGGATCAGATGCTTGAGATGTATGAAGAGTATGGATATTTCCGTGAGGATCAGTACTCAATCACTCTTAAGGGTGTCGATGGAGCAGCTCAGATTCAGGAGATTATGAACAAGCTTCGTGCCAACCCACCTAAGACATTCGGTGATCTTCAGGTAGTTGAGATGAGAGACTATGATAACGATGTTGCTGTTGATATCGCAACAGGTGCTACAAAGTCTACAGGACTTCCAAAGTCTAACGTTCTCTACTTCGACCTTACTAATGACTCATGGTGCTGTGCTAGACCTTCTGGTACAGAGCCTAAGATTAAGTTCTACATGGGCGTTAAGGGTGAGAATCTTGAGGATGCTAAGGCTAAGAATGAGGCTCTTACAGAGGCTGTAAAGTCTTATTTATAAAAATAGATTAATATATAAGTATTATAAGGCCCTCTGCCGCTAATAGCGGCAGTGGGCTATTGTCATATAAATGCGGTGCATTTGGGACCATTCCTGCAAGTGTGTGGAATGGGATGTTTTGACGATTTTGGTAAGAGAGGAATTATTGATGGGATTCGGTGCAGTAAAAAAAGCTTTTTACTACATGAAGAAAAATGGATTTGCAGATACATTTTATGCAAGTCTTGAGAGGGTGGCTCTGCGTGAGAAGTATGATTATGTGCCTATTTCCAAGGATGAGCGTGCTTCGGAAATGAGCAGAAACTGGCATAGGAGAATACTGTTTAGTATTGTCGTTCCGACCTTTGAGACTAAGGAAGAGTATCTTAAGGCATTGGTGGATTCTGTAATTCTTCAGACTTATCCCAATTGGGAACTTATTATTGCGGATGCTTCAACAACGGATAAGGTTAAGCTTGTTATTGATGGTTATAACGATAAGAGAATCAGGTATCTTCGTCTTGCTGAGAACCGGGGAATCTCTGCCAATACCAATGCGGGAATTGCCAATGCATATGGTGAGTATATTGGTCTCCTTGATCATGATGATGTAATCACTCCGGATGCTTTATATGAGTTCGCATCCAAGATTGAGTATGGTTTGTCTGAGAATATTGAGTATGCCTTCATCTATTCTGACGAGGATAAGTGTGATGGCAGTGGTACTAGGTTCTTCGAACCTAACAGGAAGCCTGATTTTAATCTTGATTTACTGCTTACCAATAACTATATATGTCATTTCCTGATGGTTCGTGGACCGCTTATGAAGAAACTTATGCTTCGTTCAGACTATGACGGGGCTCAGGATCATGACCTTGTACTTCGTGCGTATGCGGCTACTAACAGCCATTCTGCCAAGCGTGAGATTGGATATGGGCATATTCCAAAAGTTCTGTATCACTGGAGATGTCATGAGGGTTCTACTGCATCCAATCCGCAAAGCAAGATGTATGCTTATAATGCCGGAAGAC
>JAZLFL010000048.1:0-31409 GCA_045615825.1 Lachnospiraceae bacterium | reverse complement strand
TCATTGTCTTCCTAAGCCCGCTTGGCCTCCGACTTTAGGCAGAGCAATTATATAGAGGCCGTCAGATAACGGCCGGAGTTATCTTAGGGTAAAAGTGGCAGAACTTAAAAAGTGGCCGTCAGATAATGGCCGGAGTTATCTTAAGGTAAAAGTGACAGAACTTTAAACGTGGCAGAACTTAAAAAATGGCAGAACTTTAAAAGTGGCAGAGCTTGAATAATCATTTGAGCTCTGCCACTTTTTATGATATTTAAAACTTTGTTAGAAACCAATTGAGTCTTCTTCGATTTTACCGTAGTAGTCGCCTTCTTCATAAGCGGGTCTCATACCCTCAAGCTCGAAGGCCTTCTTGAACTGTGTTTCGTACAGTTCCTTATATACACCATCAAGTTCAAGCAGCTCCTTGTGCGAGCCCTTTTCCTTTATTACGCCATCCTTAACAACCATAATAGAATCGGCCTTAAGAATAGTGGATAATCTGTGGGCAATGACAAGGCTTGTGCGCCCCTTCATAAGCATCTCAAGCGCATCCTGAATAGCATTCTCGGAGATTGAATCAAGAGCAGAGGTTGCCTCATCAAGAATAAGAATCTTAGGGTCCTTAAGGATTACTCGGGCAATGGAGAGTCGCTGCTTCTCGCCACCGGATAACTTAAGACCTCTGTTACCAACCTGAGTATCATAACCATCAGGCTGAGCCATGATGAAGTCATGTATGCTTGCCTTCCTGCAGGCCTCCATTATCTCCTCATCAGTCGCATTCTCCCTGGCATATAAGAGATTCTCCTTAATGGTTCCATTGAACAGATATGTCTCCTGGGTTACCACTCCGACGCATGAGCGTAGGTATGGAAGATCATAGTCCCTGACATCGATTCCGCCGATGGTAACCCGGCCACGGGCGACATCATAGAGTCGAGGAATCAGGTTAACCACAGTGGACTTACCGGAACCCGATGGACCGACAATCGCATACATCTGGCCGCCAGGCACCCTGAAGTCAACATCCTTAAGAATCATGGCATCATCATCATCCTCACCGGATTTATTCATGCCATCCAATCTTAAGCCGTAGCTGAAGGCCACATGCTCATAAGCAATATCCTTATTAGCAACATCATCGGTGGCACCATTTTCAGGTGAGACGATATCGCTCTGCATATCGAAGTACTCGAAGATTCTTGTGAAAAGAGCAAGACTTCGTGTGAATTCCACCTGCAGATTAAGAAGATCCTGCACTGGTCTGTAGAGACGGTTAATAAGCGCAACCATTGCTGTAATGGTACCGACTGTCAGGCCCTCATCCATATGACTGATAATCAGATAACCGCCCGCGAAGTATATCAGCAGCGGTCCGACCTGGACGAACATTCCCATGACCACCCTGAACCAGCTTCCACTTCGCTGCTCCTTCATATTAATGCTTACAGCATCTTCATTAGCGGCAACGAATCGGTTGTATTCACGTTCCTCCCTTGTGAAGAGCTTGACAAGCATTGAACCGGACACGCTTAAGGTCTCGTTAATTAACTGGTTAATCTCATCATTTTTAGCCTGGGCCTCAGTTCGCAGTATCCACTGACGCTTGCCGACCTTCTTGGTAGGAAGAATCAGCAGCGGGATGATAAGTATGCCCACAACAGCAAGCTTGGGACTCATGGTAAAAAGTGCCACAACTGTGGTTACGACGGTCGCAATGTTGCCGACGATATTAGCCAGAGTGTTGGATATGATGGTGCTGACGCCGCTTATATCTGTATTCATTCGGGTGATGATATCGCCCTGCTTCTCTGTTGTGAAGAACTTGTGTGGCATGTACTGGAGATGATGGTACATCTGGTTCTTCATATCGAAGATAATGCGCTGTGATATCCATGCATTAATATAATTCTCCAGCACGCCTATTACCTGGGAAGTAATAAGTGTTGCGAAAGCCGCAATAAGAAGCTTGATTAGAAGCGTCATATCCTGGCCTACCAGAGCATCATCGACAATACGTCCCGTGATGATGGATGGCAGAAGGCCGATTACGGCAGACAGAAGGATTGCAATAAATACGAAGATGAACTGAACCCAGTACGGCCTAAGGTAGCTGAATATCCTCTTTAGGAGCTTAAGATCAACTCCTGGCATGTTTTCTTTTTCTTCTTCTGTTAGGAAACCTCGTGGTCCTAACCCTCTTGATCCCATTGGTCCTGGCATGGTTATACTCCTTTAAATTGCGATATACCTTAATTATAATGATTTGCCAATTTCTTTGAAAGATTATATTTACCAACATCTTTGAAAGATTATATTTACCAACATCTTTGGGAGATTATCTTTATTGACAAACGCGGAAAATAATAATAAACTGATATTGGTTAGTTGAGGCTAACCACACAAAAAATAACTGGCGGAGGTTTGACATGGCAGATATAATAGTATCAGTTGTATTAATAGTTATAGTTGGCGCTGCTATCAGATATATATATAAGCAGAAGAAGGCAGGTGCCAAGTGCATTGGATGTCCATATTGTAAAAGTGGCAATACTGGCTGCAGCGGATGTGCCACCAAGAAATGACAACTGGGAAAGAGAGGCTAAAATGGTTAAGCACGTAATTTTATGGAAGTTAAAGGAAGAGTTCTCGGAGGCAGAGATTAAGGATATTAAGGCTGGAATCAAGGAAGGTCTTGAGGGACTTATGGGACAGATTCCTGGACTCGTTGAGATTAAGGTTAATATTAACGGTCTTGAGAGCTCTACAGCAGATTTAATGCTTGATTCTACATTTGAGAGCGCAGAGGCACTTAAGGGATATTCCAAGCATCCAGCACATGTAGCAGTTGCTGATGGTAAGGTTCGTCCATATACAGCAAGCAGATTCTGTCTTGATTACGAAATCTAAGAGATTCTTTATTGCAATAAGAGGCATATTAAGATATATTAGATTTGGTATGTGTACATATACATATTTATATGTGTATGTGAAATAATAAAATTTTTTTAGAGGTGGAAAAATGGAAAACACAAACAAGACAGGCGGATGGCGCGAGAACAAGTGGATTCGTGGCGCGATTCCTGCATTACTGTTACACTGCAGTATCGGTACTGTATACTGCTGGTCACTTTTCAGCCAGGAGATTGGTGAGCACATCGGATTTAGCAAGAGTGCAACTGAGTGGGCATTCAGTTTTGCTATCTTCTTCCTTGGAATGTCAGCAGCATTCTTAGGCAGCTTCGTAGAGAAGGATATTCATAAGGCTTCACTTATTGCAACTATCTGCTTCGCAGGTGGTATGGCTGGTACAGGTTACTTCATCTGGTATGGTGGCAATCATCAGGGAAGTCTCTTATCACTTATTGGTATCTATATCTGCTACGGTTTCATCATGGGTGTTGGTCTTGGTACAGGTTACTTATCACCAGTTAAGACACTTATGCTCTGGTTCCAGGATCGTAAGGGTCTTGCTACAGGACTTGCAGTTGCAGGTTTCGGTGCAGCTAAGGCTATTGCATCACCAATCATGGAGAAGTTACTTGCTTCAGTTGGTGTATACAAGATGTTCTACATCCTTGCAGCAGTTTACTTCGTAATGATGTTCGTTGGTCACTTATTCCTCAAGAAGCCAGCTGGATGGCATGAGCCAACAGGCGCTGACAAGGGACCTGGTACATTCGAGGTTATCAAGTCTAAGCCAATTACTAACTACATTGGTATCTGGCTTATGTTCTACCTTAACATTACATGTGGTCTTGCTCTTATTTCACAGGAGAAGTCAATTGTTAAGTGTATCGGACTTGCTGCTTCAGTAGGTATTATTTCAACAGTTTCTGCTATCTTCAACGCAGGCGGACGTCTTGGTTTCTCTGCTATGGCTGATGGAATGAAGGATCGTAACACTGTTTACAAGATTATCTTCATTATCTCTATCCTACTTACAGGCTTAGCAGTTGTTACTAAGGGCATTGTTAATGCTAACGCTACAGGAAGCATGGTACTTATCGTATTAGTTCTTGCACTTATCTTCATGGTTAATGCAGGATATGGCGGTGGTTTCTCTAACGTACCTAACCTCCTTTCAGACCACTATGGAATGAGCAACATTTCAGCTATCCATGGTCTTACACTTTCAGCATGGGGTATTGCAGGTCTTACTGGTAACCAGATGGCAGCTGCAATCGTTAAGGCTGTTGAGACATCTCATCCAGAAGCACTTACTCAGGTTGAGTATCATGGTGAGATGATTACTGTTAATCCACTTGGATATCAGACAGTACTCTACGTTACATTAGCTCTCTACGTAATATCATTAGTAATCTCACTCTTCATGGTAAGAAAGATTTCTGATAATAAGTAAGAATAAGATTAGAAGAAGGCCTCGTCGGTATCTCCGACGGGGCTTTATTTTTACCATTTTTGCGTGATTTGATTTGTAAAAGTGGCTAAAACTTATTACAATAATTAAGTGTAGTAGCTTTTGGAGGATTGCCTATGATTTACAATGTTAATGAATCTGCTGAAGATTATCTTGAGACAATACTAATTCTTAGTAAGAAGTTGCCTGCGGTACGCTCGATTGATGTTGCGAATGAAACGGGGTATAAGAAATCCAGTGTAAGTGTTGGAATGAAGCATCTTCGCGAGAAGGCACTGATTACAGTTAACGAGGCAGGATACATCACTCTTACTGAAGAGGGATGTGCAATTGCTACAACTGTATATGAGAAGCACGTTAGGATTGCCCAGTGGCTTGTTAGCCTTGGTGTGCCAGAAGATATTGCAGTTAAGGATGCATGCCGACTTGAGCATATATTAAGTCCTGAATCCTACGAGGCGATTAAGAAGTTATTCTAGAGTTGAGATAAGTATGAATAATGTGACAAGCTTACTATTCACAGGTGATATTGGCTTCGATAAATATATGGATCATAAGTGGGAGGATGAGGAGCTTGTAGCATGCGATGTGCTTGACTACCTTCATTCTGCTGACCATCTGATTGTTAATGTCGAAGGACCATTACTTGCACAGGGTAAAAATGAGGCGACTAACGGAGTGGCTAGTCTTATACATAGCATGGACCCTGCAGCGACCACCTTTTTAGATAAGATAGGTGCGGATGTGTGGAACATCTGCAATAACCATATAATGGATGCCGGAGCAGAGGGGATGGAATCAACACTCCGTGAGGCCAGAAGTCATGGAGCTCTTACGCTTGGAGCCGGCATGAATATTGAGGAAGCCGCTAAGCCGGTTATTTTTGATGAGGCTGGTGGAATCGGTCTTATTGGTGTGGGATATCAGAGAGCCTGCAGGAAGGCATCGGATGATGTTCCGGGATGTCTTAGCTGGAGCGATATGGATCTGATTCAGGCTAAGATAGATGATGTTAAGAAACAGTGCAAATGGTGTGTGATAGTTGCGCACGGTGGTGAGGAGTTCACTGCCCTTCCCACATGCTATACAAGAGACAGATACATTAAGTATCTTGAGATGGGCGCAGATGTTGTGATTGGTCATCACCCACATGTGCCAATGAATTATGAGACCTTTAACTGGGATGATGCTACTGACAGGAAGGCGATATTTTACTCATTAGGTAATTTTGTATTTGATACGGACTATCAGAGAGCACAGTTTAACACTGAGAGGGGACTATTTGTTAAGCTTAAGTTTACAGACAGAGAGTTTGACTTTGATGCCTTTGGCATCCGCATTGACAGAGAGCGTGATCACATCGTTAGTGCTCCGCTTCCGGATATCTTTGTAGATGTTAATGAGGAAGAATATGAGTTACTTGCTCCACTCGCAGCGAAGATGTTCATTGATAATACTAAGAGACAGTGGACATTCTTAAAGCCTGATGTATTTAAGAATGCTACTGAAGAGGACTGGTATAATAACTTCTATGAGCCGCTCAGAAGTGGAAGAGTACCAGGTGAGGTTCTGGATTTCCAAATTGTCTATCCTTTGGCGCTCAAGGAGAAGGATAAGGCGTGGGAGAAAAGTAAGCTTGAGTCTGTTAAGCGGTTTATGCTTGAACAGTTAATGTGATTGTATTAAGGGGATATATATGAATCAGATATATACTGTATTCTTTACGACATCGGTAGTGCTATTAATAATACTGATGTTTCGCTATTATAATAAGGTTTCTGCATTTTATATACTGATGTTCTCTGCTGCAGTAGTCGAGAATCTGGGTTATATGCAGATGGCATCAGCGCCTAATATCGTTACTGCAATTTATAGTAATCAGGTTGCATACGTAGGAGCATCTACATTGCCATTCTTCCTAATGATGTGCGTTGCTGATTTGTGTAAAGCCAGGATTAGTAAATTAGTGCAGATAATATACCTTGTGTGGTCAGCTGCTGTATTTTTCTTTGTATCAACAGTGGGATATTTGCCATGGTATTACACTAAGGTAGAGCTTGTTAAGGAGGGCGGACTTTCATTCCTTGAGAAGACCAACGGTCCTGCGCATATACTATATACACTGTATCTTGCATGCGCCATATTATGCTGCATGTATATTATCATCAAATCCTTCCAGAATAAGGAGAGCGTTTCTTACAGAATAAGCATAATACTAACAGTACTGATGGCTGTTGTTGTGGCTGTATATGCATTTGAGAAGTCGCTTCATCTACGGATTGAGCTAATACCAGGAGTATATATATTCTGCGAAATAGTAATACTTCGTATATTAGACAGAGTAAGTCTGTATGATGTTAAGGTGATTTCTGCGGACGCCATGGTCGACAGTATGGATTATGGTTTTGTAGTATTTGATTCTGAAGGCAGATTTTTGGGAACGGATGATGCTGCAAAGACCTGGTTTAATGAGCTGATATCTCTTCCAATTGATAAAGCGTTTCCTAAGAACAATTCGCCTCTGTTCATTCAGATACATAAGTGGATTGATAATATGGATACAAGGACCAGCACTCACATTACTAATGAAGCTGGCTTAATCATAGAAGCTGATCATACAATTATTAATGCCAGGAAACATAACGCAATTCACTGTGTGTACCTCCGTGATGAGACCAAGCATCAGCAGTATGATAAGCTTATTAAGAAGTATAATGAAGAACTCGCCAGGGACATTGAGGCTAAGACTGAACAGCTTAAGCAGGTCCAGGATGATATCATTATCAGTATGGCGAGTATCGTTGAAAACAGAGACAACAATACAGGTGGCCATATTCAGAGAACCAGTGATATCGTCAAGCTGTTTGTGAAGGATTTAAGAAGAAGAGCTGTCTGCACTGAGCTGACTCCGGCCATGGCAGAATATATCACCAAGGCGGCTCCACTTCATGACTTTGGTAAGGTGGCTATTCCTGATAGCATCCTTAATAAGAAGGGTAAGTTTGAGCCTTGGGAATATGAGATTATGAAGGAACACTCTGCCAAGGGATCTGTAATTGTTGCCCGTATTCTTCAGAACTCGCAGGATGCGGAGTTCAAGAATGTAGCAGTTAATGTAGCTCACTATCACCATGAGAAGTGGGATGGCAGTGGATATCCTACCGGTATGGCAGGTGAGGAGATTCCATTCGAGGCAAGAGTGATGGCGCTTGCAGATGTATTCGATGCACTTGTCAGCAAGCGAGTATACAAGGAGAAATTCTCTTACGACAGAGCCTTCGGAATTATAGAAGAGTCCTGTGGAAGCCACTTTGATCCAAAGCTCTGTAAGGAGTTCTTAACACTCAGGCCGCGCCTCGAAGAGCTCTACAACTCATATCCTGAAGAATAATACATACGCAGAATATTAAAAATAATAGAACCACCCTGGAGTCCCCTCCGGCTGCAATTTTCTTAACTGGCCTCCCGGTCATGAACTGGGGAGCCTGCAGCGCGGCCAACGCTCCAAGGTGGTTCTATTTTTATATTCTGCGTATTCTATTTCTTCTCTATGATGTACTTGCAGATCGGGTTGCCGATGGATGAGAACTTCTCCTCATATTCAGTCATAATATTTCCGACCATCATCTCTTCATTGGCGTGAAGATCGTAGGTGTGCTGTATCAGTCTAAAGCCACCTTCCTCAATCTCTTCCATGGCGAAATCGAATAGGTCGCGGTTGTCCGTCTTGAATTCGATATGTCCGTTATCTGCAAGGACGCCCTTAAAACGGTTAAGGAACTGTCTTGATGGAAGACGTCTCTTGGCATGTCTGTCCTTGGGCCATGGATCTGAGAAGTTTAAGTATATCTGATCCACCTCGCCCTCTGCGAATACATCCTCGATATATGTCGCGTCGATAAGGATGAATCGTAAGTTGCTAAGCTCTCGTTCCTCCATTTTCTGTGTTGCACGTAGCAGAACGCTTGAATACATCTCAATTCCGATGTAGTTAATGTCTGGATGAGCCTCGGCCATATCCATTATGAATCTGCCCTTGCCCATTCCTATCTCTATATGCAATGGTGCATTGTCAGGGAAGATATCCTGCCAATGTCCCTTCATTTCCTGTGGATTCTGTATTACGAATCTGTTAGTGGCGATTGCTTCTTCCGCACCTTTAATATGTCTTAATCTCATAAGTATCTCCGTAGTTAAACTAATATGGGAAACTCCCCGTTGAAGTATTATAATACATATCACTCATTTGTCCTAGTGGCTATAAATATGTTATGCTATTAAAGTATGAATATTAAAGCTAAAATACCCGTTTTTAAAGAAAATAAGGAACCTAAGGATCCCGAAAGCATGGATCTTATTATGCGTACAATTAAGGCAGTTCATTCAGCAGCAACAAGCGAGACTATGTCGCCAGAAGAACTGTCTAAGCAGCGTACAGAAGTCGAGAGATTCTCTAAGCTTGTTTCATCAACACATACGGTTAATGTTGAACAGTTTGATATCGATGGAATTCTGGCAGAGTGGTCTTCTCCAATAGGTGCGCATAGAAAAGATCTTGTGATTATGTACTGTCACGGTGGAGGATATACCTGTGGTGGTATTGGTTATGCAAGGGTCTTAGCAACTAAGCTGGCTCATTATACTGGTATTAAGGTTATATCTTTTGAATATAGGCTTTCTCCGGAATATCCTTATCCTGCAGCCATAGAAGATGCTTCAAAGGTGTGGGATTATCTTATGAAGCTGGGATATGGTGCGAGGGATGTAATCTTAGCCGGAGACTCCGCAGGTGGTAATTTATCGCTTGAACTTGTTCTTAGATTAAAGAGTGAGATGCGTTTTGAGCCAGGAGCATTAGTGCTGATGAGTCCTTGGACAGATATGCGACTGGAATCGCCTTCGTATAGGACATATGCGGATAAAGACCCGATGCTCACGTATAACTATGTTGCATCAGCCAGAAGGGCTTATGCTGGAGAGGATGCAGACTATTCGCTTCCGGAATATAGTCCTCTGTTAGCAGATTTATCGAACTTTCCACCAACACTGGTTCAGGTTGGAAGTAATGAGATATTAAGAAGTGATAGTGAGCAGCTGGTAAAGAATATGAATAAGGCAGGCAGCTTTGCCAAGCTTGAAGTTTATCAGGGGGGCTGGCACGTATTCCAGCAGATGCCACTTCCTAAGGCAGTTAATGCCCTTGAGAACATTGCGGCGTTTGTTGATGCAGTATATTACAGATAAAATGAAAAGGATAATTGGCGACGATGAGTCAGGACTGGTATAGATTGGACAATGTAGCTAAGGTATTCTTGGCTAATCATAATAAGCGCGATACAAGGGTTATGCGTGTCAGCTGTACACTTAATGAGTCGATTAATCCTAACTATTTGCAGGAAGCCCTTGATTCGACCATGCTCCTGCTACCGGAGTTCCAGGTGAGAATCAGGAGAGGATTATTCTGGCACTATATTGAGCAGACAGATATCCGTGCGATGGTGAGTGAGGATAAGGACAGAGCATGTCCTATTCTGTATGGCAACAATTACAGGGGAATGCTTCACTTCAAGGTAACGTATCTTGGTAACAGAATTAATATAGATATGTTCCATGCACTCTCTGATGGTACAGGAGCGCTCAGATTCATTAAGCAGCTAACACTCAATTATCTTAAGCTGGCTCATCCGGGCAAGTTTGATGAGGTATCGCTTGATGGTGGTGGAAGCCATGATGACAGATATCGTAATTCTTATGCTCAGTTCTATGAGAATACGGATGGAGCTATTCCTAAGAATATTCTTAATAAGAAAAAGAAGGCATATCATATCGCAAGCAAGACGCTTCCATATGATCAGCTTCAGTTCTTTGAGATTCATTTTGAGACAGATAAGCTTCTTAAAAGGGCTAAAGAATATGGAGTTACGCTTACAAGCTATATTGGTGCGGAGCTTATGATTGCTATTAATAAGGACAGATCATCAAGCTCAAAACGTAAACCGATTACTATTACGCTTCCGGTTAATCTTCGTAATTATTATCCCAGTGAGACGATGCGTAACTTCTTCAATAATGTAGATGTTACTCATGAATTCGATGGTACAGAGACAGTTGAGACTTTATCAAAGCTCTTTGATGAGAAGCTTAAGTCAAGTGTTGCACCCGAAGCGATTCATAAGCAGATGAACAGATATGAGAGTATGGAGAGACTGCTCTTTACAAGAATGGTTCCTCTTATTATTAAGCAGCCGGTGGTTAAGTATTTCAGTAAGAAGGAAGGCAAGACAGTTACAGCAGTGTTATCCAATCTGGGACCACAGAAGGTACCGGAAGAGATCAGGGACTATATACAGTATTTCTCAGACTACTGCAGTACGGATAAGATGTTTATTACGACTACCAGCTATGGCAATGATATGGTTATGGGTGTAGCATCAGCCTACAGCGGAACAGGTGTCATCAGGAAGCTTATTGGAGCACTTAGAGAGGAAGGAAGTGAAGTGACTGTATACGCTTCCGAGGTGATAAGATAATGAAGAGATGTCCAAGCTGTAATATTAATGTAGGCGGCAACAGAAGGACCTGCCCCGTATGTCAGGGTGGTCTTATGGGGGATAATTCTGTAAGCTACTGGCCGGAGATGAAGAAGCTGCGTCTTCAGTCCTTTTTCTATAAGCTTCAGTTATTTATAGTGCTGGCTCTTGCTTCTATTAGTGCTGCCCTTGATTTTCTTCTGGAGCTTAACACAGGTAAGCACTGGAGTATTCCGATAGTAATATGGGTTATATCCTTTGAGCTGCTGCTCAGACACTACCTTAGGAGGAGTGTAGTGGTTGCGGCAATTGTGACGGATACAGCGATACATATAGTTTTGATGCTGATATTTACGGGATGGTATATGGGCTTTCTTACCCCCGTAGTTATGTATGTAGTTCCGATAGTAATTATGGCGCTGTTAGTAGCGAATCTGGTATTTTCGTTAGTTGACAGACACGGCAATGCAATGGTGTATCTGTTTGCCAATATAATCATTGGTGCGGTGCCATATATAGTAATGAGTTTAACTCACAAGTTTATTCCACTTACATGGACTATATGCTTAATGGTTACAGCAGTAACCTTTATTGGAATTTGTGTTTTCAGATGGAGAATGGTAACAACAGAGATTCGTAAGAGAATGACTCTGTGATGGAGAATATTATGTACGACGGTATTATTTTTGATGTTGATGGAACAGTGTGGGATTCAACTCCTGTAGTTGAAGAGGCATGGAATGCAGCCTTAGAGGATGCAGGATACACAGAGAGAGTTACGGCAGACAGACTTAAGGGACTCTTTGGTCTCCCAATGGATGATATTATTGCAGACATACTTCCATGGGCCAGTCCAGAGCTTAGAGCTGAGTTTGCTCCGATATGCTTTAAATATGAGCATGACTACCTTGCAAGACAGGGCGGTGTTGTATATGAAGGCTTTGGAGATATGTTAGAGAAGCTTTCGAAGGAGTATCCACTATTCATAGTAAGTAACTGTCAGGCGGGCTATATTGAGCTGATGCTTACTAAGACAGGCTTTGAGCTATATATTAAGGATCACCTCTGCCCGGGAGATACAGACCTTCTTAAGGCAGATAATATTAAGCTGATTGCCGAACGTAACGGTCTTAAGAATCCCATATACGTAGGTGATACTCAGATGGATGCCAATGCATGTAAGGAAGCAGGAGTACCAATCGTGTTCTGCAACTACGGATTTGGCAGCGTGAAGGAACCGGACTATATTATTGATTCACCAATGGAGCTTTTGGACGTTTTACCTAAGTGATATGAAGACAGACAGAACTAATATTAAGAAAAGAATATTTACTATTATTGAAATCGGAGAGAGAGAAGACTGGATAAGTACAGCCTTTGATATATTCATTGTGTTTGTGATTATGCTCAATCTCGCAGTTACTCTCGCTTTTACCTTCGATAACTTTAATAAGCATGAGCATATACTGAATGCCATAGAACTTGTTACAGTTGTTATCTTCACAGTGGAATATGTATTAAGGTTATGGACGGCAGATCAGAAGTATACGCAGCTGGGGACAGTTAAGGCAGCACTCAGGTTCGCAGTATCCTTCTATGGAATCATAGATCTGCTGACATTCCTTCCTTACTATATGCCGATTGTATTTCCTGCGGGAATTGTTGCCTTCAGAATCCTGAGGGTATTCAGAATATTCAGGCTCTTTAGAGTTAATGCACAGTATGATGCGTTTAACGTTATTACGAGTGTATTATATGAGAAGCGTAATCAGCTCTTATCAAGTATGGCGCTGATTATGATTATGATGGTTGCGTCCAGTCTTGGTATGTACACACTTGAGCATGAAGCCCAGCCAGAAGCCTTTAAGAATGCATTCTCAGGTATCTGGTGGTCAGTATCAACAGTGCTTACTGTAGGATACGGTGACATATATCCAATTACGGTTGCGGGCAAGATACTTGCAATTATTACAGCCTTTTTAGGGGTTGGAATGGTAGCCATCCCAACCGGTATTATAAGTGCTGGTTTCGTAGGTCAGTACACTGCCGTGAAAAGTGGCGTCGACCTTAATTCTGTTGAGTCTGATCCTGATTTTCTGGATTGTGCGAACTGTCCATGGCGTCAGGCGTATCTGCAGGAGCATCCTGAACTGCTGAAGCTTCCTGAGGAGCAACGTAAGGTATAACCTTCTCGGCCTCAACCTTTTGATCGATATCCTTTAGAGTGGCAGCTGTAATAGCGTAGTCCTTAAGCTTTGAGTAACTGTCTCTGTAGACATTACGCATATGAGTCGCAGCCTTCTTAGGCAGTGGCTTGATGGTTGGAATAAGGTGAGCTATAACGGCAGCCATACAGCCTTTCTCAAGAACCATTGAGGAAGCTACTATATCATCCTCGCTGCTTCCCATGATTATGGCGCCACCAGTTTTGATTAAGATGGCTGAATGATCTGCGGCAGCCTTCTCGATACGCGAGATTCTGCGTAATTTATTCCTGAACATTCTGATTCCAATATTCTTAACATCGATACCAATAATCTGCGCCTGATCGTCGATATAAGGTCTTATACTCTTACCAAGCTTACTGATGGTATTGATGAACGGACTCTTAACATGCTCGATGTAATTGACATTAATATCCTGATACAGTGTATCGTGAAGCATTGCGATACCGCGGATTGAACGTGGTACATCACTTCTCTTTGACTTGGCTGCATAGCCAACAGGCCAGCTGGCATCTTTTCCATCAACTGTTAAATAGATATAGCCATCCTTGCGGTAGCTTGTACCGAAGTCACTGTCCACAGCTCTGTCCGCAGTCTCAAGGAAGCTTGACATCAGATAATTGTATCTGTTCTCGCAGACTTCCTCGGTGGTCTCAACTAAGAGGAAGGCATCCTCGTAGCTCTCTCCCATACACAGAACACCGTGGCTCTTTAAGAAGAGGGATCTGCTCTCAGGATTCTTACGGATGCAGTTGCGCACATTCTTGGCCAGAGCATCTGTGCAGCAGATGGCATACTTGGCAACAGGAATGGTATCGCTTAAGATCTGCTCATAATTCTGTCTGCTGTTATCGATACTTGTGTTATAGGTCTCAATATTCTCCAGATCCTCTGCCATTATGCTGATTGCTGAGGCATAGACCTGGTGAGTATGTATTACGAAGTTGACATCAGGCTTCTCGCGGTAAGCAACAGCATGAGTGGCTACCTCACCGGAAGGCTTGATTTCGCCCTCGTAGGAGCAGTCCTTGATATTGACAATTACTATATCCTCAGGGATAAGGCTGTCATAGCTTCGTCCACTTGGCGTAATAACAAACTGTGTATCTGATATTCTTGCACTGATATTGCCCCATGTTCTGGCAATCAGCCCGTTTTTAACTAATTCAAGGCCGGCTTTTATAACCAGTTGTCTTGCTTCTGATAATTCGTAACTCATAGTTCCCCTCATATGTAAACAAATTTCATGGATGTTAGAATTATAGCACATTTTAGCTTGTCAGGGTTTTAGTGTATAATATTGGCTATGAAGAGATTAGTAACAGGTATTCTGGCACATGTTGATGCCGGCAAGACAACTTTATCAGAGGCGCCTCTTTATACTGGCGGAGCAATCAAGAGCATTGGCCGTGTTGATACGAAGGATGCATTCCTTGATACAGATTCCCAGGAGAGGGACCGTGGTATTACCATTTTCTCCAAACAGGCCAGCCTGCAGTCAGGTGACCTTAAGCTGACACTTGTTGATACTCCGGGACATGTGGATTTCTCTGCAGAGATGGAGCGTACACTTGGTGTGCTTGATATGGCGATACTGGTTATATCGGGTAGCGCCGGCGTGCAGTCACATACCAAGACCCTCTGGAAGCTTCTTAGAAGATACGATATTCCGACCGTCATCTTCATTAATAAGATGGATATGCCTGGTACTGAAGCAGCTAAGGTGCTTAATAACATCCATTCCGAGCTTAGCGCTGAGGTAATAGATTTCACCCCTGTTTATGGTAAAGAAGCCGCAACTGAGTTAAGTGCAGACAGGAAGGTAGTGATACCATCCGACTGTCTGGACGAGATTGCCACATGTTCAGAGGCTCTGCTTGAGGAATATCTTGAGACTGGCGATATTAAGCCCGCTCATATACAGAAGGCAGTGTCAGACAGGAAGCTGTTCCCATGTATATTTGGTTCGGCTCTAAAGTGCGACGGTATAGTGGGACTGTTAGGACTTATTAGTGACTTTGTAAGCCCTTCTAAGAAGGTTAACTTAACATCTGGGGCACCATTATCTGCATACTGCTACAAGATAACAAGGGATGCTGATAATAACAGGCTGTCGCATCTAAGAATATACAGTGGAACACTTAAGGTTAAGGATCTTCTTGGTGAAGAGAAGGTTAATGATATAAGAATATATTCCGGGGAGAAGTATGCCTCGGTAACTGAGGCTAATGCTGGCGAGCTTATCACGGTAGCCGGCTTAAGTGATACAAGACCTGGTCAGACCTATGGAGACATCGCAGACAGTATGGTTCCATTACTTGAACCGGTATTGTCCTACGCAATAAGGTATCCGGATACGGTCGACAGGACTCTTATGCTTAAGTATCTAAGAGAGCTTGAGGAAGAGCTTCCAGAATTACATGTGGATGTTGATTCGGAGCACAGAGAGATAAGAGTTAATCTCATGGGCGTGGTTCAGACGGAGGTTCTGACCAAGCTTATGATGGACAGATATTCTGTACCTGTAACCTTCGATGTCGGAAGTATCTCATATAAGGAGACAATAACTGACATTGTTGAAGGAGTGGGACATTTCGAGCCATTAAGACATTACGCAGAGGTGCATTTGCGATTAGAGCCTCTAGAATGTGGTGCGGGCTTACAGTTCGACAGTGAGGTAAGCGAGGATCTGCTTGACCGTAACTGGCAGAGACTGATAAGGACTCATCTGGAGGAGAGAGTCCACAGGGGAGTACTTACAGGCAGCCCTATCACAGATATGAAGATTGTAATAGTAGGAGGCCGTGCACATACTAAGCATACAGAAGGTGGAGACTTCAGACAGGCCACCTACAGGGCAATACGACAGGGCCTTATGCAGGCTCACAGCCGCCTCCTTGAACCATATTATAACTTCACCCTCGAGGTGCCGGAGAGCATGGTCGGAAGAGCCATGACAGATATAGACCGTATGAGTGGTACATCCATTCTTACAGAGTCTGTTGACGGAATAGCAGTACTTAATGGTACGGCACCAGTATCCACCATGCATACATATGCCACGGATGTTGCGGCATATACCAGGGGCGAGGGTGTATTATCCTTATCACTTGGAGGATATGCGGTATGCCATAACGAGGAGGAGGTAGTAGCCAAGAGTCACTACGATCCCGATATGGATATGAGGAATCCATCTGCATCGGTATTCTGTGAGCATGGAGCAGGTGTCATTATTCCATGGTATGAGGTGTTCGAGAGAATGCATGTACCATCCTGCGTATATGGTATGCAGGAGGAGATGGATGTAACTGGTATGAAGCCAATAGTGAAGCCGAGGACAACCGGTGAGATTACTATAGGTACTGATGAGATCGACGAGATTATCAATCGCACCGCTTTTTCCAACAGGAAGCCGGTAGCATCTGCGCATAAGGGAATATCTGCTGCAAGAGCTGCACAGAATAGGAAGAAGTCGGAATACATACCGCCTAAGGAAGTGGAGTATAAGGGCAGTAAGCCTAAGGATAAGTATCTGCTTGTGGATGGCTATAATGTTATATTTGCCTGGAAGGAGCTTGCGGATATTGCAAGGGTTAATATCGATGGCGCCAGGGGAAGACTGCTTGATATCATGTGCAATTACCAGGGTATTACCGGTATTAATCTGATTGTAGTATTTGATGCGTACAGGTTAAACAACCATCAGACGGAGTTCCTTGACTATAATAATATACATGTGGTATATACTAGGACAGCAGAGACGGCGGACCATTATATCGAGCATTTTGCGCATGAGCATGGTAAGAAATACGATATCACGGTGGCGACATCGGATGGTCTTGAACAGATAATAATAAGAGGTGCAGGCTGTAAGCTTGTGTCTTCGAGAGAGTTTGAAGCACTGGTAAGGGAGACCAGCGCGGAATTCGGTCGTACTCATGGAGTTAGTACCGACTAAGATGAGGAGTATATGAAGAAGAGAAGTATTAGTATTCTATTAATAATGTCTATGATGACGCTAACACTTGCAGGCTGTGGACATAGCGCTGCTGCCCCGGCTGATACTGCGGCTTCTAATGCAGAGGATGCAGTAGAGGTTATGGCTAAGCCTGAGACACAGGAAGAGGCAGCAGAACCGGAAGTTGATAGGGAGGCATATTCGATGCCAGAATCTGTGCATGGAGCTCCTGTTGTAGTATCAGGAGATATTGCGTATTTCCTTGGTGCAAGAGAGATAATGTCACTTAATCTTACGACTTCTGAGAGTGAAGTAGTGTGGATGGAAGATGCCGCTTACAGAGATAAGCATGCATTCGCCAATACTTACGGATTATTACTATATGACAATCTGTATTTCGTAAGAGATTATGATGACTATTCAAGTTCTACCCCGATAGCAGTAAGAGAGCTTGCGAAGCTTAATCTTAATACCAGGGAAGTAGAGACAGTGGCTACCTTTGATGAGGGCTGTTACTGTACAGATAATATGTATTATGCAGATGGTATTCTCTATACCGACTGTAATTACAAGAATGACTGCTTTGAGATTGATGAGAAGGGTAATGTAATTCAGGCTATTAACAGAGCCCAGTGTGAAGAGTATGCGCTTGCTCCTTCGAACTACTCGCTTACAGCATATGAATCCGGAATGAAGACCTTATTCCCTAAGGAGACATACGCTTATAATGGTAAGCTGCTGCTCTATGATGACGAGTACAGACTTGTTGTATATGATCCAGCCAACAAGCGTAGTACAGAACTTGGCGGACAGTTGCTTGGACTGAATGATACACAGTACATTATGAGCACATACAATGACAGTGCTTATACTGTAGGGCTGATTAACAGACAGACTGGTGAGTATAAGTTCCTTGCCAACATGGATGGATATTATTCATCAATCGGCTCTGATAATGACTATATGTACTGTGCCAAAGTCAATACTGATACGGGAGTTACTGATATAGGAAGACTCTCTCTTAATGATGGTAAATATAGCGTTATATATACAGTGCCAGCATCCGATAACGGATTGGATATTGATCTCACTATTCTCGGCGGAATCATTAAGATAGACAATTATGTATATACAATTGAGACCCATGACTGCGGATTGTATCCTGCAGCAATTAATCTTGATACTAACGAGATGATTGTTGGTGATACATATTACTTCCAGTCAGGTATTGCTGATGTAGGTAAGATTGTAAGAGCCGACTATGCAGAGTCTAATGATGATGGTGTAGAGCTTGTTACAGCCAAGAGTGCACTCATTAATGTAGATGACAGTTATGCGGGTGCTATGAAGATTAATGAGGTTATGAATACCCGCATGGATAATCTCATTGAGCAGGCTAAGGAAGCAGTACCTGAGGTACAGAGTATGTATGAGGAGGCTATGGAGTATGCATCCGAGGATGGCATGGAGCCATACTATCCAACATACAGCTATACAGAGACTGTGGATGATATCGACTATGTTAAGGATGACATCATATGCTTCACAGTGAATGGATATACATATCTTGGTGGTGCTCATGGCATGCCATATATGGAGACATATATATTCAATCTCGAGACTGGAGACAGATTAAGTCTTAAGGATTTCGTTACCGTATCAGAGGAAGAGCTTAAGGATGCTGTTACAGCAGCTATGAACAAGAGAATTCAGGCAGAAGGTCCTGAACTGTTCTGGGAGGACGCTGAACAGACTGTCCATGAGAGGGTTGGATATGATTATCCTTATGCATATCTTGCAGAGGATGGAATCGTGTTCTATTTCGAGCCATATCTTCTTGCAAGCTACGCACAGGGCTTCGTCGATGTGAAGATTCCTTATGATGTGCTGAAGTCTGAAGACGGCGAGAAATAAGGAAGTGTTGAAAATATTAATTTATAAAAGCCCAGATGCTTAATCGCATTTGGGCTTTTACTTTGTTATAACTGTCTGATATTTGCCGGATAACGGGTCAGGCATTGGAGCTTCCTTATCAAGAGTAATCATCGGAGCGATGACACCTATACTCTTCATATAGCTTCTGAGAACCTTTTCGGCCCTGAAGAATGCGAGGGTTCTGTCCACGCCATTGGTACCGGTTAATCTTAGCTCAAGATGATTGTTAGGATTAACAATTATCTGATATCTCTTAATATAGTCTTCGTTACGAAGCACGTCATCAAGCTCCGCTACAGGAACAATGATTTCCCTTGGTCCATCCACGAATCGTATCTGATCGAGATTTCTTCCACGTACCTCTAACCATGGAGACTTATTGCCACATATACACTCGCGCTCATGGTATCTGATTCTGTCACCAAGCTCACATCTTATAACTGGCTGGATATAATTGGCAAGATTGGTTACAAGCAACTTGTCTGAAGTCTTGCCAGGCTTAACTGGATTATTATGCTCATCAACAGGCTCGACGATGATCCAGTCATCGTTAATATGAAGATGGTGTTCACTGCACTCGTAGGCGATACAGCCGGACAGAGCTGTGGAATAAGAGCTTGTTACCTCACAGCCGAATACACTTTTAAGCTTCTCCCTTGTCTCCTTATCAAGAGGCTCGCCATCAGCCATAATAAGCACTGGTGAGATCTTGAGTCTGCTTGCCTTCTTCTCGTCAGCCATACGGCTTAGAACTGAAGGGAAGCCTGACAGAAGTACCGGTTTGAATGCTGCCAGATCGCTGGTTATGCTGTTAGTACTGCTCTGTGCGCTAAGCATGATTGAGCGGTTAGCCCGAAGCGGCAGATACTTCTGTCTCATCTTGGCGAATGAATTGTGGAAGAAGGCATTGCCTGTCGTATAGATACTGGCTGCCCTGCCACCCTTTAGTAAGAATGAACGAAGTGCATCCTTTTTAGGGAAAGCTCTGTTAAGATATGTGGTGCTCATTATAAGCGCCGCATTCTCATCAAAGAGGGATACGACTCTCTCACCCTCCGTACCGCTTGTGCTGGACATATAGTACTTACCAAGATAGAGCTTGTCTGCATCATCACCTGCCATATGCTCCTCTAAGGAAGCAAGGGTCACCTCTCTGTCGGTTGACCAGTTGTCATAGTCGCCAAATAACATCTCCTTATTGGTAGGCATAAGATCCCTTATGGTGAAGTTCTTAGGCAGGTCATCATAATATGCTGCATAGAACGGGCTGTTCTCCTTCGCATAGGTCACCAGATCATACAGCCTTTTCTTGCGTAACTGCACCCTGTCGCGGGGCTTCATTTTACTATATTCTTTTGTCTGATTATAAGTTTCCAGGAATGATTTTTTATTCACCAGACTGCCTCATTTAATACAACTTACGATAAGTTCTACCTGTCAAATTTACCACCTTTTCACTTGTCCAGTCAAACTATATATTGATATAATAGTAAGCGCAAAAAGTGGTTTTGCGCATGTGTAAAAGGTTGGGGAAATGATAACAGTTAAGAATCAGATATTTACAATTACTACGAAGAACACCTCCTATATCTGCCGCGTTACCGAGGGCAAATATGTGGAGAATCTATACTACGGCAGGAAGATTGGCGGCCCGATTGCCGACGAGAATCTAATAGCCGCCCTTTCAGAGAAATTCATCAATCCCTATGGCAATGCAATAGTGACACCGACTAACGAGTGTATCACTCTGGATACGCTTAATATGGAGCTTAGTAATGCAGGCACGGGTGATTACAGAATGCAGCCGTATATTATTGAGGATGAGTCAGGATGCATATCCTCACGCTTCTATTTTAAGGAGTCCTTCCTCTATGAAGGCTTATACAGGGATGCGGATAAGACCGGCATGCCATATGCCAAGTGGAATGGGCTTGATTTCCAGGGCGATAAGCCATGGACCTTAGAGCTTATCTTTGAGGATGAGAACTCTGATTATGCGGATGGAGCGCTCACACTCCGTCTTATATATACTGCCTTCGATGAGACAGATACCATTGTCAGAAGGACTGTAATCACCAATACTACGGGCAAAGAAGTGGCAATTAAGAGCATTGCCTCAATGCAGCTTGATCTGCCGGGTACTGATTATACACTCTTAACCTTCGATGGCCTGTGGACGAGGGAACGCCATAAGAATGAGAAGAAGCTGATATCAGGTATCTATGAGACCGGCTCTAATAACGGAACCAGCAGCAATATCCATAATCCATTCATTATGTTAAGAAGCAATGATGCTAATGAGCATTCCGGAGACTGTTATGCATTTAACCTGATATATTCAGGCAATCACAGGGAACGCGTGGAGGTATCGGAGTATGGTAAGGTAAGAGTAATTACAGGAATTAATGATTACAGCTTATCGGTTAAGCTTGGAGCTGACGATTCCTTCCATACACCTGAGGCTGTGCTTACATACAGTCATGAAGGCCTAAACGGTGCATCAGCTAACTGCCACCGTTTCATAGAGAACCACATTATACCTTACCAGTTCAGAAGGAAGGAACGACCAATTCTTGCCAACAACTGGGAGGCAACCTACTTTGATTTCAATAAGAAGAAGCTGCTTAAGCTTGCTAAGGAAGCAGCCGGCCTTGGTATGGAATTATTTGTACTGGATGATGGTTGGTTCGGACACAGAGATGATGACAGGACCTCTCTTGGCGACTGGACAGTCAATGAGAAGAAGCTTGGCGGCAAGCTTTCATCACTTATTAAGGACATTAAGGATATGGGCCTTTCATTCGGTATCTGGATTGAGCCTGAGATGATCAGTGAAGAGAGTGACATATATAAGAAGAACCCTGACTGGGCAGTAAGACCTGATAACAGGGAACACTACTTTGGACGTAATCAGATGCTTCTTGATTATACCAATGAGGATGTAAGGGACTATATAGTAGGCAGCATTGGTAAGCTGCTTAGGGATAATGATATTTCGTATGTCAAGTGGGATATGAACAGACCACTTACTGACACGGTTGGTAATCACGGCGAGTTCTATCATAACTATGTTCTCGGATTATATGATGTCATGAGAAGACTTACAGAGGAATTTCCGGATGTATTGTTCGAAGGCTGCTCTGCAGGTGGCAACAGATTCGACCTTGGTATATTAAGCTATATGCCGCAGATATGGACCTCTGATGATACGGATCCTAATGAGAGAATGATGATACAGGCCGGAACCTCCTATGGATATCCTAAGTCTGCAATGGGGGCCCACGTCAGTGCTTCCCCTAATCATCAGACACTTCGAATGACGGGCCTGGACACAAGATTCAATGTGGCTGCCATGGGTGTGCTTGGCTACGAGCTTGACTTAACGGAGCTTACTCCAAGTGAGAAGAAGCAGATTAAGTCCCAGGTGGAATTCTATAAGAAATACCGCAGTGTATTGCAGTTCGGTACATTCACAAGAGTAAAAAGTGATGACAACACAGTAATCTGGCAGTCGACAGCGGATAATAAGGACAGGGCGGTCTGTCTGTTATATAAGAAATATTCCGAGCCTAATCAGTCATATGACAGACTGTTTGCTGATAACCTCGAGTCTGAAGCCATCTATAAGGTCAGGACCTTTGAGGGCAAGGTATCTATTAAGCAGTTCGGTAACCTGGTTAATCAGATGTCACCAGTTAAGATTAAGGAAGAGGGGGTTATACAGGCAGCTATTAACAGAAGCTTTGCGCTTGATTCAGAGGTGGAGGAGTACACGGTTACAGGTGCGGCTTTAATGTATGCCGGTATTAAGCTTAATACGAGGTTCATTGGTACGGGACTTAATGACGGTACCCGTGTAATGGGCGACTATTCTTCACGACTATACACCATAGACAAGATATGCTAGACTATTTAAGATATGGCAGTAAGGAGGAAATATATGTCTAAGCCAACACTTGTTATCCTGGCAGCAGGAATGGGTAGCAGATATGGTGGACTCAAGCAGATCGATCCAATCGATGAGCAGGGCCACAAGATTATAGATTTTTCTATTTATGATGCATGGAAGGCCGGATTTGAGAAGGTTGTTTTCATCATCAAGCATGAGATTGAAGAAGACTTCAAGAAGATGGTTGGAGAGCCTATCTCCAAGCATATGGAAGTTGAATATGTATATCAGGAGATAACAGACGTGCCAGACGACTTTACCATGCCTGAAGGCAGGGTGAAACCTTGGGGAACGACACATGCTCTTATGTGTTGTAAGGGTGTCGTTAATGAGCCATTTATGGTTATTAATTCTGATGATTACTATGGTAAGGACGGATACAGGGTGATGTATGATTTCTTAACATCCACAGAGGATGATGAGAGATTATATGCCATGGTTGCATACGAGCTTGGCAAGACACTTACTGAGAAGGGAAGTGTTACAAGAGGAGTATGTAATACCTCTGAGGATGGCTTCCTTACACACATCGTTGAGCAGAAGAACCTTATTAAGACAGAAGATGGTGCAGCTTTCTCTAATGATGAAGGCGCAACATACGCACCAATCGATGTTATGACTCCTGTATCAATGAATATGTGGGGATTCAAGCCTACAGTATTCGAGGACTTCGGTGATGCACTTACTGACTTCTTCGCTAATAAGGTTGCAGCTAATCCTGAGAAGGCTGAATGCCTTATCCCAACAGAGGTTGATGTTCTTATTAAGAATGACAAGGCCAGTGTTAAGGTGCTTACTTCAGCAGACCAGTGGTTTGGAGTAACATACCAGGAAGACAAGCCTTACGTTGTGGAGAATATTAAGGCTTTGAAGGATGCAGGTGCATACCCTGAGAAGCTGTGGTAGGAGGGGAACATAATATGTCTATTTTAGTTACAGGTGGTATTGGATTCATTGGTAGTCATACTGTAGTTGAGCTTCAGAATGCTGGTTATGATGTAGTAATACTTGATAACTTAAGCAATGCCAAGATTGGTGTTCTTGATCGCATCAGCGCCATCACAGGTAAGGAGGCTAAGTTCTACGAAGCTGATATCAGAGATCGTGCGGCACTTGAGAATATCTTCGCTAATGAGAAGATTGACTGCTGTATTCACTTTGCTGGTCTTAAGGCAGTTGGTGAGTCAGTTCAGAAGCCACTTGAGTATTATGATAATAATATTGCAGGTACACTCGTGTTACTTGATGTAATGAGGAATAACGGATGCAAGAACATCATCTTCTCATCATCAGCAACAGTATACGGAGATCCAGCATTTATTCCTATAACAGAAGAATGTCCTAAGGGAACATGTACTAATCCATATGGATGGACCAAGTCGATGCTTGAGCAGATTATGTCTGATATGCAGGAGGCAGATCCAGAGTGGAATGTTGTTCTTTTAAGATACTTCAATCCAATTGGAGCCCATAAGAGTGGAACAATGGGTGAGAATCCTAATGGAATTCCTAACAACCTTATGCCATACATCACACAGGTTGCTGTTGGTAAGAGAGAAGAGCTTGGTGTATTCGGAGACGATTATGATACTCCGGACGGAACAGGCGTAAGAGATTATATCCATGTAGTGGATCTTGCCGTTGGACATGTTAAGGCTCTTAAGAAGATTGAGGATAAGGCAGGGCTTAAGATCTATAATCTTGGTACAGGTGTTGGATACAGCGTACTTGATGTAGTTAAGAACTTCGAGGAAGCAAGTGGAGTTAAGATTCCATACAGCATTAAGCCAAGAAGAGCTGGTGATATTGCTACATGCTATTCGGATGCTACCAAGGCTAAGGAAGAGCTTGGCTGGGAAGCTGAGTATGGCATTAAGGAAATGTGCGAAGACTCATGGAGATGGCAGAAGAACAATCCTAACGGATATGAGGATTAATCTTCCTCAATCACATGGAAGTCTAAATAATCGAAGTCAATGGCTTCAATAAAACTATCTTGATAGAATTTAGTCCGGGAGTGGTTCTTAAACTCCCGGATATTTTTTTCCAACCACATGGGTTTGCTAAGGTCGAATTCCACACAGGCCCTGTCCAGTGCATCAAATACTTTATGTGTTCTTGTATCGTTATCAGTGTTCTCAATAACGACATCCTTTAACAGATGATTTTCCTTAAATTCTTTAACCCATATTCTCATTGGTGCACATCCCTCCAAGGCGTATTTATGCTAAATATAGCATCTTAGGACCGTTTATGCTATACTATAGCTTGGTTTTTTATGCGAAACAAGAAATGGAGTTAAGAATGGCAGACAGAGTTTATGATCAGGTAGACAGCTGGAACGAGGTTCTTTTAGTCTATCGCTCAGCTCTTAAGGAAGTTAATACCAAGCTGGAAATTTTAAATGATGAGTTTCAGCATGTACACAGATACAACCCGATTGAACATATCAAGTCACGAATTAAGACGAGCGAAAGTATTGTTAAGAAGCTTAAGCGTAAGGGGTATGAATCAACCATCGAGAACATGGTTGAGTATGTTGACGATATTGCGGGTATCAGAATTATCTGTTCCTTCACATCGGATATATATCAGATAGCAGAGATGCTTGCTAATCAGAGTGATATTAAGGTCTTATCGATTAAGGATTACCTTAAGAATCCTAAGCCAAGCGGATATAAGAGCTACCATATGCTCATTACTGTACCGATATTCTTATCCAATAAAACTGTGGAGACTAAGGTTGAGATCCAGATTAGAACCGTTGCAATGGATTTCTGGGCAAGCCTGGAACATAAGATACACTACAAGTTCGAGGGCAATGCGCCAGACTATATCAAGGAAGAACTTGTGGAATGTGCCAGAATGGTATCGGATCTTGATGAAAGAATGCTTGCAGTCAATGAAGAGATACAGGCTCTCTCCAAATAAAAAGGCCACCGGAAAGGTGCCCTAAAAATGAGGAGTGCCCAGACACCTTTCAGCGCCTGGGCTATTATGAAAAAATTGTCTAATCACTCGTTGTTTATGAATTAAATTATAGACAGCATTTATGAACAAAATGTGAACAACATATTAACATATGGTTAATCTCTACAAAAGGTAGGACGTTATGGATTTATTTATTGATAAACTTGCACAAAAAATATCATCAACAGAGATGATAAAGGCTAATACAGCTGCAGAAGCAAAGGAGACAAAGGAATTGAGAGAACAGGTTGAAGGTTATGAGAATCTGCTTCAGGAGATGAAGCTTATCAATCTTAAGAATATGGAGTCAGCCAAGGAACTTAATGCTCTTACTAAGGAATGCTCAGAAGCAGCCAGGACAGTTGCAGAAGCGACCGTAGATGCGAAGGCAGTCCTTGCAGAAGTAGCTGAGGCTAATAAGGCTAACGATAATAAGAAGGATGAGGAGAATGATGATCTCTTCGAGAAGACTTCTGATGTTATACATAGAGAGAATGTTAAGGTGTACCGTAATATTCAGGCATCCTTACAGTCCAGTCTTGATGACCAGACTAAGGCGATTATTGAATCTCAGACTGAGACTGGTAAGAAGAACAGCGTGGGATTCTTAAAGGTGATGAGCGTGCTTATATTCATAGCAGTGCTTGCTGACATCGCCCTTAAGGTGCTCTCTATAATGGGGATATTATAATTTTTGTTTATGAAGAAGATTACTAAGCACTATAAGCGCCTGCGCTATAAGCGTTTGAAGGTTGCCTTATTAGTGATTATGCTTAACATCATATTTATTCCTTCATTCTGCAAGTATGAAGCTGATGATGCTAACTACTTCCTCGTATACTTAAATGGCGAAGAGGTAGGATACCTTGGCTCTGTTGATAAGGTCGAGGATATCCTTAGTGAAGCAAGACGGATTATTGGCAGAGACAGTGAATCGATTGTATATGTTAACTCGGATGTTACATATGACAGCACGTCAGTTGTATATGCTGAGGTTGATTCTGAAGAAGAAGTACTTGATCGAATGGTTGAAGTGCTTAAGAAGAATCTTGGTGAGACACTGGTTCATGCTTACACATTAAGAATCGGAGATTATTCATTCAACCTCGCGGATGCGGATTCTGTTAAGGAAGTACTTCAGGCAGCTCTTGATCTGTATGAAGATAATGACGAGTATATAGCTCAGCTAATCAGTGATCCTGATCGTGAGCTGAATGCTTTGACGGTAGCAGTTGTTGATACTGATACGGCTTCGGAGGAATTAGAGGAAGAGCCTGTTTACAAGGCCGGCTTTGATGCCTTCATGGACGCTTCGCTTGATGAGATTGAGATCAACTCTGAATCGCAGGACTTTGATGATTACACGTATGGCATTCTTGATATGCAGTTTGAGGACAACATAGAGGTTGTAGACTGTTATCTTACTGCGGACCAGATTACAAGCCCACAGGCAGCCATTGATTCTGTAGTTACAATCCAGGAGAAGAAGACTCTCTATGAAGTTGTTGAGGGCGATACGCTTGGTGAGATTGCCATTAAGACTTCGGTTCCAATGGATAAGATCATTGAGCTTAATGAGACTCTTGAGAATGAGAACTCAATGATCAGAATTGGAGATGAGCTCGTTGTTACCACATCTGAGCCACCAATCGTTGTTGAGAGAGTTGAACAGGAATATATAGAAGAGATATATGACGCCGACATCGAGTATATTGAGAATGATGACTGGTATACAACAGAGAAGGTTACACTTCAGCAGCCATCAGCAGGTCGTCGTAACATCGTTGCCAAGATTAGCTATAAGAATGATAAGGAGATTGCAAGAGAGATAGTCAAGGAAGAGGTATTACTCGAAGCGGTTCCTAAGATTATAGAGAGAGGAACGAAGATTCCTCCTACATATATCAAGCCTATATCAGGTGGTCGTATGTCCAGTGGATTTGGTGGACGTAAGGCACCTACCAAGGGCGCAAGCACTAACCATAAGGGCATTGACTGGGCGGTACCGGTTGGTTCTGCAGTCTACGCTTCAAGTGGTGGTACAGTTACCAAGGCTGGATGGGGTAGTGGCTATGGTAATGTTGTATATATTAAGCATCCAGATGGTAAGGAGACCAGATATGGACACTTGAGTAAGGTGCTTGTATCGCCTGGTCAGTCGGTTAAGCAGGGACAGAAGATTGCCCTTAGTGGTAACACTGGACGAAGCACCGGACCACATCTGCACTTTGAGATTAGAATTGGCAGCACTGCTGTCAACCCACTCAAGTACTTGAATTAATAATTTATAATTGCTATAATGGTATGAATGTTTGGGGATAGTCGACACGTAATTTGTGAGGACTTTTTAGATGGAACAATATGCAATCAAGGGCGGTTCTGCTCTTGTGGGTGAAGTTGAGATTGGTGGAGCCAAGAATGCTGCGTTAGGTATTCTGGCAGCATCCATCATGACTAACGAGACAGTTTTAATAGAGAATTTACCTGATGTAAGAGATATTAATGTTATGATTCAGGCTATGCAGAGCATAGGTGTTATTGTAACAAGAGTTGATCGCCACACTATTAAGGTTAATGGTGGTCATATTCACACACAGGTTGTAGAAGGCGATTATATTAAGAAGATTAGAGCATCTTACTATCTTGTAGGTGCTTTACTTGGAAAGTATCGTTCAGCCGAGGTTAAGCTTCCGGGTGGATGTAACATCGGAACAAGAGCTATAGACCAGCATCTTAAGGGATTTAAGGCTTTAGGAGCCAAGGATGCAGGTGTTGATGGTGGAATGATAGTTGCCCATGCTGACGAGCTTAAGGGTGCACATATCTATCTTGATATGGTATCTGTAGGAGCTACAATCAATCTCTTACTTGCTGCTGTAATGGCAGATGGAATGACAATAATCGAGAATGCAGCCAAGGAGCCGCATGTCGTAGATGTAGCTAACTTCCTTAACTGTATGGGAGCTAACATCAAGGGTGCAGGTACAGATGTTATCCGTGTACGTGGTGTTGCAGGCCTGCATGGTACAGAATATGCAATCATCCCGGATCAGATAGAGGCTGGCACATTTATGTTCGCAGCAGCTGTTACCAAGGGTGATGTAACAGTTAAGAATGTTATTCCTAAGCATCTTGAGTCAATAAGCGCTAAGCTCCTTGAACTTGGATGTGAGATAGAAGAATCAGACGATGCAATCAGGGTAGTTGCATCTAAGCCACTTGAACATACTCATGTTAAGACTCTTCCATACCCTGGATTCCCTACTGATATGCAGCCACAGATAACGGTTGCACTGGGACTTGCGGAAGGAACAAGTATTGTAACAGAGAGTATATTCGAGAATAGATTTAAGTATGTGGATGAACTTGCCAGAATGGGCGCTAATGTTAAGGTAGAGGGAAGCTCCGCTATTATTGAAGGCGTCAGGGGATATTCTGGAGCAAGTATTACAGCACCGGACTTAAGAGCAGGAGCAGCACTTGTTCTTGCAGCCTTATCAGCAGAAGGCTTTAGTACTGTTGATGATATTAAGTTTATTGAGCGTGGTTACGAGGATTTCGAGATTAAGCTTCGGGGATTAGGGGCTATGATTGAGAGAGTGGAGAGTGATCACGACATTCAGAAGTTCAAACTCCGTATTGGTTGATGTTGTGGGGGAACATTAGATGAGCAGAGTTAGTACTGGCTTGTTAGTACCTGGAATGGTACTGGAGACAGATGTATATAATTATAACGATCAGTTGATACTTCCTGAGGGCCTTGTGCTTAATGATAAGGCAATTGAGAAGTTGAAGTATTATTCAATTGTTTCCGTACGTGTTAAGGACGAAGTTAAGACCGAGTCAGGACAGAAGGTTGAGGATGATCTTTCCTACAGTGAGAGAATCAGAAGATCGCCTGAGTTCAAGAAGTTCAAGGAAGACTTCGACAGAACTGTAGTTGAGATGAGCCGTATGCTATCTGATGTTGTGGCTAAGAATATGCCACTCGATACAGATAAGCTGATCGGTGATGCTTTCGCACTGCTCCATCCACCAGGGGGAGATATTAATGTATTCGATATGGTGCATAATATGCGCTATTACGATGATATAACATTTGCGCACAGCCTTAATGTAGGTCTTATATGTAGTGTGTTCGCAGGATGGCTTGGCATGAGTGAAGAAGAACAGAAGTTAGTTACTATCTGTGGCATGCTTCATGATATTGGCAAGATTAAGATTCCTGAGGCTATTATTAAGAAGCCTAAGAAGCTTACTGACGCAGAGTTTGATGTTGTTAAGACTCATCCAATTGAGGGCTACAAGATTCTTCAGAGATATGATCTTGACGAGCATGTTAAGAGCGCAGCCTTAATGCATCACGAGAGATATGATGGAACTGGTTATCCATTAGGTCTTTCAGCAGAACAGATAGATCCATATGCCAAGATTGTTGCGATTGCGGATGTATATGAAGCAATGACAGCGACAAGACAGTATCGTGGAAGCTTATGTCCATTCACTGTAATCGAAGCCTTTGAGGAGGAAGGATTACAGAAGTATGACACAAGAATGATCATGACATTCCTTGAGAATATTGTTAATACATACATGCTTAACCGTGTAGGACTTAACAATGGCAAGGAGGGAGACATCATCTTCATTAATAAGACACGTTATTCGAAGCCAATGGTTAAGTGTGGCAGCGAATACATTGATCTTACTAAGACACCTGATGTTAAGATTGATAAGCTATTATAATATTTAATCCATTAAAAAGGGAGAGCATCAAGCTCTCCCTTAATTGTTTATTCGCGCCCATTGGCGACCGTTTCTTATAAGTACTTCTTAAGATCCTCAGCCTTATCTGTCTTCTCCCATGGAAGATTAAGATCGTTACGTCCGAAGTGACCATAAGCAGCTGTCTGCTTGTAGATTGGACGACGAAGGTCAAGCATCTTGATAATTCCTGCTGGACGAAGATCGAAGTTCTCGCGAACTGCTGTAAGGATCTTGTCCTCAGAGATCTTACCTGTTCCGAATGTATCAACACGTACAGATGTTGGAACAGCAACACCGATAGCATAAGATAACTGAATCTCACACTTGTCAGCAAGACCAGCAGCTACGATGTTCTTAGCAACATACCTTGCAGCGTAAGCAGCTGAACGGTCAACCTTTGTACAGTCCTTACCAGAGAAAGCTCCACCGCCGTGACGAGCCATTCCACCGTATGTATCAACGATAATCTTACGTCCTGTAAGACCAGCATCACCGTGAGGTCCACCAATTACGAATCTGCCTGTTGGGTTGATGAAGAACTTAGTAGCATCATCGATAAGCTCTGCAGGAAGAACTGGATCGAATACATACTTCTTGATATCTGCATGAATCTGCTCCTGAGTTACCTCTTCACCATGCTGAGTTGATAATACAACCGCATCTAATCTACTAGGCTTACCATTTTCATCATACTCTACAGAAACCTGAGTCTTTCCAT
>JAZLFL010000047.1:0-2439 GCA_045615825.1 Lachnospiraceae bacterium | reverse complement strand
AACAAAATAAGCTCCAGAGAATCAAATCTCTGGAGCCTTTTATTGTAATAATACTTATCTTTCCTTACCGTAGTAGAATACACCAACTAAGTCTGGACCACCGTGGCTACCACATACACATCCTAAATATGTAATACGGATATCTGTACAGCCAATCTCTTCCTTAATCATTGCAGCTAATTCCTTAGCACCTTCCTCATTATCACCATGTGATACATAGAATGGAACGTCCTTATCAATGATATTCTCCTTAACATCATCAAGAAGCATTCTTAATGCCTTCTTCTTACCACGAGCCTTAGCATAAGCATCGACATATCCCTCCTTATTAACTGTAAGAAGTGGTCTGATACCAATGATACTTCCAACTAAAGCTGTTGCCTTAGTTGTTCTTCCTCCTCTAACAAGGTGGAATAAATCTTCAACAGTGAACATATGACGCATATTCATCTTATGATCCTCTGCGAACTTGGCAACCTCTTCAATGCTCTTGCCCTTTTCTCTCTCCATTGCACACATCTCAACTAAGAGGCCTTCACCTGTTGTTGCACAGAGAGTATCAACAGCTATTATCTTACGCTCTGGATATTTCTCTAATAATTCCTGAGCAGCTACACATCCTGCATTGTATGTTCCTGATAATGGAGATGAGAAAGCGATGTATAAGATATCCTTTCCTGCCTGAAGATCTGGCTCCATTACACTAATGAACTCTGATACATTAACGGCACTTGTTGTAGGAAGGTTCTTATCTCTCATACTCTGATAGAAATCATGATATGAAAGCTCTCTTCCATCTAAATAATTTCTGTATTCCTTGTCACCAATTAATACCTTTAAGTATACAAGTCTAAGGTCATACTTGTCCGCAATCTCCTGTGGAAGATCACAGGTTGAATCTGTAAGAATAACAAAATCTGACATAACGTCCTCCTCTATATCAACGACTTTAAACCTTTACCATCATAAAATATGGGGTGGTATTTTTCACTCTACTATTGTAAAATTAACAATATGTTTAGTAGATATGCACTCTCCTATCAGGAGAATGTAACGTTTTTACGCGGTTTGTCCGCGTTGACCCCAAGAGAGTTATGAGCAAAGACAAGAACATCAAATTCATTATCGGCAGCAACATCATGAAGCTCAGGCAGGTATCTAAGATGACACAGCTTGCCCTCGCTAACGAACTTAATTATTCTGATAAGACCGTTTCCAAGTGGGAACGTGGCGAAGCTTTGCCTGATATTTCTGTCCTTATGCAGATTGCTGATCTCTTCGGTGTTACTTTAGATTATCTTACCGTGGAACACGATAAGGTTGAGATGAATGCCATTGGTGCAATCAAAAAGACCCATCTCCAGGCCCGTGCGGTCATCACTGGAATGAGTCTTTTGCTTGTATGGTTAATTGCCACTCTTTTATTCGTTCTGATTCATATAGCTGATGTGGATTCAAGATACGAGTGGATGGCCTTTGTCTATGCAGTCCCTATTACTCTTATTGTATGGCTCGTATTGAACTCAATCTGGTTCAACCGTAGACGTAACTATCTTATAATCTCATTCTTAATGTGGACATCCCTTATTGCAGGTGTCATCACATTCTTCCTATTCGGCTATAATGTATCGGTTATTCTGATATTAGGAATTCCCGGTCAGCTGATGATCCTCATGTGGTCCGGCCTCGGCCAGATCATCCGCAGGAGCAGATGAATCAGGTAATGTAAGCTTAACCTTCGTAATACGGTTATTCTCTACATCTACAACATGTATCTTGGTGCCATCCTCTAAGATTACTTCATCATTCTCTTCAGGTAATCGGTCAAGCTCCTCTATTACAAGTCCCGCTATTGAATCATACGCTTCACTGTCAAGGTCTGTCTCTATAGCATCATTGATATCGTCAAGCTTTCTGCTTCCCTCAATAACATAGGTCCTGTCATCAAGCTTCCTTATGAAGTCATTCTCCTCCTCGTCGAACTCATCTCTTATCTCACCAACGATTTCCTCTAAGAGATCCTCTAAGGTAACCATTCCGACACACTCACCATATTCACTAAGTACAAAGGCAACACTGTTAGCAGTCTGGCGCATCTCTCTAAGCAGATCAGATGTCTTCTTATATTCATGAGTGTAATATCCTTCACGAATAATATCAGCAATCTTAAAGTTCTCTTTGTCATCAACAAGTATGAAATCCTTAATATTGACCATACCGATGATATTATCTGTATCACCCTTATATACCGGAAGTCTGGTATACATATGCTCCCTGAACCTGCCAAGCACCTCATCATACCCAGCATCTTCTTCCAGACATACCATATCAACATTAGGAATCATAATCTCTCTTGCAACTGAATCAGAGAAGTCGAATACATTATTGATGATAACCTTCTCTTCTGTCTCTATAGCACCATCCTCGACTCCTACTTCA
>JAZLFL010000046.1:0-2071 GCA_045615825.1 Lachnospiraceae bacterium | reverse complement strand
CATTACCTCGACAGGAAGTATGATCTTAAGTACGAGGCGGCAAAACAGGTTATTATAACTGTCGGCGGTTCGGAAGCTATTGATATCGCTTTGCGTGCTATGATTAATCCGGGTGATGAGGTTATTATCCCTCAGCCAAGCTACGTATCATATGAGCCATGTGCGATACTTGCTAATGCAACACCGGTTATCATCAACCTTAAGAATGAGAATGATTTCAGACTTACAGCTGAAGAGCTTGAGGCTGCAATTACAGATAAGACTAAATTACTTATTCTTCCATTCCCTAATAATCCAACTGGAGCAATTATGGAGAGGAAGGATCTCGAGGCAATTGCTGAAGTAATTATTAAGCATGATATATATGTGCTCTCCGATGAGATATATTCAGAGCTTACATATAATGAAGAAGGACATGTATCAATTGCTGCAATTCCTGGAATGCTTGAGAGAACTATTGTTATTAACGGTTTCTCCAAGGCATTTGCCATGACAGGCTGGAGACTTGGATATGCCTGTGGACCAGAGATTATTATCGAGCAGATGACTAAGATTCATCAGTTCGCAATTATGTGTGCTCCAACAACAAGCCAGTATGCTGCTATCGAGGCTCTTCGTCATGGTGATGAGGATGTGGCTGAGATGTGCGAGGCATATAACCAGAGAAGAAGATACCTTATGCATATGTTTAAGGAGATGAATATTCCAGTCTTCGAGCCATTCGGAGCCTTCTACATCTTCCCATGCATTAAGGAATTCGGTATGACAAGTGACGAGTTCGCTCTTCGATTCCTCGAGGAAGAGAAGGTTGCAGTAGTACCAGGTACAGCCTTTGGTGACAGTGGTGAGGGCTTCTTGCGTATTTCGTATGCATATTCTATTGAGTCCCTTAAGGAAGCACTGGGCCGTATGGCTAACTTCGTCGAGAGACTGCGAAACGAGAAATAATTTGATTTTACGCCCCGGTGCTGCCGGGGCAAATATTTACTATGGACACAAATCAGCAGAACAACGATTATCAGATAATTAAAGAGAGAGTTAAGCAGCGTCCGCTCAATAAGAAGAAGCTGATAAGAAGAATGATTATTACAGCATCAATGGCTGTAATCTTCGGTGTGCTTGCATGCTTCACCTTCATCTTCCTTCAGCCGGTATTCTCTAATATCCTTAATCCGACAACGGAGCCTGAGCTTGTTGAGATTCCATCTGACACTTATGAAGATGAGATTCTTCCTACAGACATGAAGCTCGAGGATGAGGTGATTATTGAGCCAAAGGTAACTGTTATTGAGCAGACAACAACTGTAGATCCAATGGATATCTATATAGACCAGTATGATGAGCTGTATAAGGTTGCCCGTGATATGAAGAAGTCAGTGGTTACAGTTACTGCTCTTAATCAGGATGTCGACTGGTTCGATAATGAATACATAAGTCAGAACTCTACATCGGGCCTTTATATTGCCAATAATGGCATTCAGTTAATGATTCTTGCATATACAGGAGTTATTAAGGATGCCGAGACAATTAAGGTTACATTCTATGATGATTCCACTGCCATAGGTGAGATCAGAGAGTCAGATGTTAATACAGGTCTGTCCATTGTATCAGTGAGAATCAGTGATATATCTACTTCAACCTATGCGGGTATAAGAACAGCATCGCTTGCTAACTCACGTGTATCAAGTCTGCTTGCCAGCCCTGTTATTGCCATGGGTCAGATATTCGGTGGAACTAATGTCGCAGTTAATTATGGCATTATCACAACCAAAGGTGATTATGCATATCTGACAGATAATAACTATGAATTAATCAGGACCAATATCTATGGTGCTGACAATGCAACAGGAATTATTGCTAACTTAGATGGCGAGGTACTTGGAATTATCAATCAGAATTATAGTAATCCTGACTCATCCAATATGATTACTGCTATCGGCATCTCTGACCTTAAGAAGACTATCGAGAGAATGTCCAATGCCAGGAAGTGTACATACCTTGGCATACTTGGCAAGGATGTGAGCAATGATGTCTTCGAGGCGGAAGGTGTACCGCTTGGAGCATATGTAAC
>JAZLFL010000045.1:0-2369 GCA_045615825.1 Lachnospiraceae bacterium | reverse complement strand
CAAAAACGGTATTTAAGTCGCCAATGAAATTGAGGTGTGTCATAGCGATTCCTGGTTTGAGCCAAATGGCAGGAATGAGGTCTTCAAAACCAAATACACTGCCAAACATCAAGCCAAAGAACATGGAAAAAAATGTTATGAAATCTATGGTTAAAGTGGTATTATTATAAATTGTGAAGTTAGATTAGGTGGATGTGACTATATTTAGTCATGGTTCATTATAATATTGACCGACTAGGAGGAAAGAAGATGAGAATAGGTATTGTTGGATACGGAAACCTTGGCCGCGGTGTAGAGGCTGCCATTACTAAGAACAAGGACATGGAATTAAAGATGTTATTTACAAGAAGAGATCCTGCTTCTGTAAAGCTTAGAACACCTGGGGTTCCAGTATACAGCCTTGCTGATGCTGCTAAGTACAAAGACGACGTTGATGTACTTATCATTTGTGGTGGTAGTGCTACAGATCTTCCAGAGATGACACCTGCACTTGCTAAAGATTTCAACGTAATCGACAGTTTCGATACACATGCTAAGATTCCAGAGCATTTTGCTAATGTTGACAAGGCTGCTAAGAGCGGCGGCAAGACAGCTCTCATTTCATGTGGATGGGATCCAGGTATGTTCTCACTTAATAGATTATATGCAGAGAGCATTTTAACAGATGGCGAGAGCTACACATTCTGGGGTAAGGGTGTTAGCCAGGGTCATTCAGATGCCTGTCGTAGAGTAGAAGGAGTTGCTGATGCTCGTCAGTACACAATTCCTGTAGACAGCGCACTTGAGAGAGTTAGAAGCGGAGAGAATCCAGACCTTACTACACGTGAGAAGCACACAAGACTTGCTTACATCGTAGCTAAGGAAGGTGCTGACAAGGCTAAGATTGAGAAGGAGATTAAGGAGATGCCTAACTACTTCTCAGATTATGATACAACTGTAGAGTTTATCTCACAGGAAGAGATGGACAAGAACCATGCAGGACTTCCTCATGGTGGTATCGTTCTTCGTTCAGGTGTGACAGGACTTAACAATGAGAACCATCACACAATCGAGTACAAGCTTACTCTTGATTCAAACCCAGAGTTTACAGCTTCTGTACTTGTAGCTTATGCAAGAGCAGTTGGAAGAATGAATGCTAAGGCTGACATCGGATGTAAGACAGTATTTGATGTTGCTCCAGCTATGCTTTCACCACTTTCTGGCGAAGAGATTAGAGCACACATGCTGTAATTATCGCTGGTGAAAGAAGGAGAATGTTATGGACTTAATATCAATCAGAGAGATTTTTAGAGACAAAGAAAAGTATCTTAATAAAGAGATTGAAGTAGGCGGATGGGTTCGTTCAATCAGAGCTCAGAAGAACTTTGGTTTCATTGTTGTAAATGATGGAACATACTTCGAGCCACTTCAGGTTGTATATGGAGATCAGCTTGCTAACTTTGAAGCTATCAGTAAGACCAATGTTGGTGCAGCTCTTATCGTTAAGGGTACATTAGTTCCAACTCCAGAAGCTAAGCAGCCATTTGAAATTCAGGCAACAGAGGTAGTTGTGGAAGGTGAGTCAACACCTGATTATCCACTTCAGAAGAAGAGACATACTCTTGAATATCTTAGAACTATTACACATTTACGAGCCAGAACTAATACATTTCAGGCTGTATTCCGTGTAAGAAGCCTTTGTGCATATGCAATTCATAAATTCTTCCAGGAGAGAGATTTTGTATATGTTCATACACCACTTATCACAGGTTCTGACTGTGAGGGTGCAGGCGAGATGTTCCAGGTAACAACACTTGACCTTAACAATGTTCCTAAGACAGATGATGGCAAGGTTGACTTTGAGAAGGATTTCTTTAACAAGCCAACAAACCTTACTGTATCAGGACAGCTTAATGGTGAGACATATGCTATGGCATTTAAGAATATCTACACATTTGGACCTACATTCCGTGCAGAGAATTCTAACACTACACGTCATGCAGCAGAGTTCTGGATGATAGAACCTGAGATAGCATTTGCAGATCTTAAAGATGATATGGTTCTTGCAGAGAGCATGATTAAATATATTATCAATTATGTTCTTGAGAATGCTCCAGAAGAGATGAACTTCTTCAATAGCTTCATTGACAAGGGACTTATCGACAGACTTAAGCATGTTGCATCATCTGATTTTGGACATGTAACATATACAGAAGCTATCGAGATCTTAGAGAAGAACAATGATAAGTTTGACTACAAGGTGTCATGGGGATGTGATCTTCAGACTGAGCATGAGAGATATCTTACAGAGAAGATCTACAAGAAGCCTGTATTCGTAACGGATTATCCTGCTGAGATCAAGGCATTCTACATGAAGCAGAATCCGGACG
>JAZLFL010000044.1:0-3734 GCA_045615825.1 Lachnospiraceae bacterium | reverse complement strand
AATGGAATCAAGTCCTCTCTCGAAGTTATCAACAACCGGTAAGAGCTTCTCAATAACACTCTTCGCTCCCATCTCAAACATTGTTGACTTCTCTTTCTCTGTACGCTTACGGAAATTCTCGAACTCAGCCATCTGACGCTTCACTCTGTCTTCAAGCTCTGCGTTCTTCTCTTCTAAAGCCTCAAGCTTCTTATCAGCCTTGCCCTTCTTGGCCTTCTTGCCTTTTCCATCAGCCTCTGTAGCCGCTTCATCCACAGTGTTCTCTGTATCAGTAGTTGCTTCCACTTTTTCCTCAGAGGCTACTTCTTCGTTAACTTCTTCATTAACGATTTCTTCTGTATTCTCTGCCATGTTCTAACCTCTCTGTTATTTTTTCTTATATATCGAATCCAACTGGTGCATAACACCCTTCAGATTATCTACTACCTTATCGTAATCCATTCGCTTCGGACCGATGATACCGATTGTACCCTTCATGCCCTCGCCAAGATCATATGTCGCAGTAACGATGCTGCAGTCCTTCATGGTGTCAACCGGGGATTCGTTACCGATGTATACCTGAATTCCTGTGGAGTTCTCCTCCGCTAACGTCCTTACAACCAGCTCATTAAGTGTCTTCTTCTCCTCGAAAGCTCCGATGAGTTCGCTTGCGCTGCTGTTACCTGTAAGCTCTGGATACTTGAAGATGTTATTAGCACCTGATGTGTAGATCTCTAAGTCCTCCTCGCCTCTTATCGACTCAGCCACCGCATCTATAACATCACTTACAATATTGGAATGAGTTCCTGCCTGCTGCTTAATCGCTGTAATCATCGCCAGGCTGATCTCTTCTATTGAAAGTCCGTTAAGATGAGTATTAAGCAGAATGTTAAGCTTAAGAAGTAATTCATCTGTAAGGTCATCCGTTGCATCAAGGATTGTATTCTTGATAACGTTGCCTTCCATAACTACTACTACCAGCAGCTGGGTTACATTAACCTTGGACAGCTGAATAAGCTTAATCTTGTTACCATGAATACTTGGTGCCGATACCATTGTTGCGTAGTTAGTATTCGTGGCAAGCAATCTGGCTGTCTGCTTAAGAAGGTGATCAAGACGCTCTTCCTTCTCAAGGAGGTCCTCCTTAAGTTCCTCAACCTCGCGCATCTTATCCTCAAGCATCGTATCTACATATAATCTGTAGCCTGCGTCCGTCGGAATACGTCCAGCCGATGTATGTGGCTGTACTATGTATCCCATCTCCTCAAGATCCGCCATCTCATTGCGGATTGTAGCAGAGCTAAGATTAAGATCTGTGTACTTGGATATTGTTCTGCTTCCTACAGGCTCGCCCGTCTCCAAATAGTTACGAACAACCGCCTGCATGATCTTCATCTTGCGTTCAGTCATTTCCATAAGTCACATCCTCTGGTGCTGTTGTTAGCACTCGCTTAATTTGAGTGCTAACATCCTCTGAAACATACAATATCACTACCCCATACCAGTGTCAACAATATAAATATTAACAATTTATAAATTAAAATAATTACTGTTTATAAATCAAAAAAACGGTGCCTGGTAAACCAGACACCGCGGTGTTTTGCCATAAATAATATTAGATGAAGAAATCTGCCTCGATCTCACCATTGAATACACAATATGCTCTGTTCTGAGCTGGGTTAGCATAGATCTTAACTGACTTAAGTGCTGAAGCCTTCTTATCAAGGTCGTATACCCATACATCGTTAGCAATCTTCTCGAGCTCTGTCATTGTGTACTGTCTGTCAGCTACCTCGATGATAACCTCAGCCTTAGCTGCGCTCTTCTTAGCTGCTGTCTTCTTAGCAGGTGCTGCCTTCTTAACCTCAGCTGTCTTCTTAACCTCAGCTGTCTTCTTAACCTCAGCTGTCTTCTTAGCTACTGTCTTCTTGGCTGCTGTTGCTACCTTCTTAACTTCTGTAGCCTTTGTCTCTGCTGCCTTAACTGCCTTAGTTGCTACCTTCTTAGCATCAGCCTTAACTTCCTTCTTAACAGCTTCCTTCTTAGACTCTACCTTAATCTCCTCAGCCTTAACCTCTGCTACTGCCTTAGGTGCAATATCCTTCTTAACTGTTGCCTTTACTGCCATTTTAATTCTCCTTTAAAATACAAAACTATAAAAAACTAGTTAAATTAACATTATGTTACCTACATGCAAAATTTTAAGCGTATTTGAAGACTAATCGCAATGACACTTTTCTACGATTTGAACAAGTCTATTTCCCAATTTTTGGTAAAAATCCACAAAAACAGGGCCCCTGCCATATGGCAAGAGCCCTAATAACGCGTATTTAGTAATTCTCTTTAACGAACTTTCTAAGTGCCTCCAGAGATCTCTCAACCTTCTCAGTCTCGATGCAGTAAGCAAGTCTGAAGTATCCAGGACATCCAAACGAATCAGCCGGAACACCAATGAAGTCATACTTGGTTCCCTTCTTACAGAAGGCCACTGCATCCTCTTCCAAAGACTTAGGGAAGATGTAGAAGGTTCCACCTGGCTTAACCACCTCGAAGCCAAGGCTTACTAACTCATCATTAAGAATATTCATATTCTTCTCATATACCGAGATATCTGCTGTAATATCAAGATTCTCAGCAACTGCCCACTGAATAATTGAAGCAGGACAGTTATGACCAATGCCTCTTGAGATCTGGCCACACATTACAATCATCATCTCTGCATCCGGGCATGCTGGGTTGATTGCCACATATCCAATACGCTCACCAGGAGTCGATAATGACTTGGAGAATGAATAGCATGTGATTGTTGCATCATAGTACTTAGCTACATATGGAGCATCAACACCAGCGAATATAATCTCTCTGTATGGCTCATCTGAAATAAGGTAGATGATATGTCCATATTCCTTACTCTTCTCTGTAAGGATTGCAGCCAGCTTCTTAATTGTCTCTGTGGAATATACAATACCTGATGGATTGTTAGGTGTATTAATAAGTACCGCCATTGTCTTCTCAGAAATCATTGATTCAAATGCTTCAAAGTTGATCTGGAAATCCTTGGTATTAGGAGGAACAATTGATAATGTAGCTCCTGTATGTGTTACATAAGGATTATACTCTGGGAAAAATGGTGCAAATGTAATAACCTCATCGCCTGGAGTTGTCACTAATCTTACAGCATGGGCAATAGCACCTGCCGCACCACTTGTCATGAAGATATGATCCTTAGAATAGTTCATTCCGAATCTTCTGTTAAGAGAATCAGCAACAGCGGCTCTCACCTCTGCTATACCAAGACTCTGGCTGTAGCCATGAAGATCCATTGAACTCTTCTCGTCAATTAATCTTACGATACTGTCATTAAAGCTCTTAGGTACAGGCACTGATGGATTACCGAGTGTGTAATCGAACACGTTCTCATAACCAATCTCCTTGCCTCTTGCTACTGCATACTCTGATAATTCTCTAATAACTGATTTTTTAGAGAGCATGTCAACATACTTCTGATTTAACATATCTTCCTCCCCTGCAAATTAGAATGGATTCTTAAAAGCAAATAGTGTTGCGAATGGCATCACAACCTCACAGATTGTAACAAAGAAGCTTGCAAGCTCTTCTGTCACACCGCCAAAATGTCTTCGTGCAATATAGATGTAGTAGATATAAGAAATAACTGCACCCACAAGACAGATTATTGCAACATTAACCATCTCAAATGATAACGCAATGTTATACATAAGACCTGCGCAGATAAC
>JAZLFL010000043.1:0-7424 GCA_045615825.1 Lachnospiraceae bacterium | reverse complement strand
GCATTAAGCAGACTCTGAATATCATCAAGAGTTGTATCTCCAGCCTCTGCAAGCATTGCCATCAGGTCATCGCCATCAGCTGACAGCTCTTCAACCTCGTCAGCTCCCGCCTTGGCTGCATTAAGCATTGCATCTATCTCTTCCTCAGTAAAGCCCTCTGATTCAGTATCAGTACTCTCTGACTCACCATCAGCCGCAGCGAAAAGTGCTGCTATCTCGTCGGCAGATAATACCTTATTACCATCGTTAGGGTCGTACTCAATACCACCTATGTTAGGCTTCTCCTCTGCCACAGGCTCTGCTGCTGCCTCCTCTGCCACAGGTTCCTCTGCAACAGTCTCGTCCACTGGTGCGGCTCCGCCATCAGCGGCAGCAAAAAGCGCAGCTATCTCATCTGCTGATAACTGCTTATTAGGATCGCCATCCATCTCAAGTACTGGTGCTGGAGCTGCCTCTTCCACTGGAGCTACTTCTTCCACTGGAGCTACTTCCTCCACTGGAGCTACCTCCTCCACTGGAGCTACTTCCTCCTCCAACTCCTCTTCTTCAGGCATAGGAGAATCCTGAGGTTCTGCTATTCTGCTGTCAAGCTCTTCCTCAGGCATCTCTGGAACATCATCTGCCTCCGGTCTTCCATCCGGGTAGATAATTGGCTCTATTGATTTCAACAAGTCTTCAAGATATTCTTCATCGAATCCCATATCCTGATTCCCTTCCATACGACGTTACATACTTCGGTCGATTCTACACTAAAACTAATACCTTATAATAGCATATTTAAGCCATGAATTCCAGCGGATCTGCCTTAATACCTGTACACTTATCACCTAATTCTTCAGTAGTCTGATAGAGGGATTTGTGTACACGGAACATTTCTGCCTTGGCATTGATGAAAGCCACCTTCTCGAAAGGCCATCTGATAACCCCGGGCATCTTAAGTCCAACTCCTAATTCAAGCACTACCAGCTTACGGTTAAGCGTTCTTGATAACCATTTATTGTACTCATCCCACTTCTCTTCATTACCGTCAAGAGGAGTTACCACCTTACTTTCGTCAAAGCCTGCGTCATTAATGACGCCGTCCTCACAGATGGATACGATATAGTAATCCTTGCCGTCTATAAGACCTTTCAGCTTATCGTATGCTGCTAAGGCTTCCTCCCCCTTATTATCGAAGGCCTCTCCAATTCCAATTAATATCTTCTCAGCATCATTAACTGATGCTACCAATCTCTCATCCATAGTATCTCTCCATAATAAAAGCCGGGTTAAAACCCGGCTTTAGCTTTCAATCAAGTCTAGTCATTAAGTAAAAGACCATCAATCAGGTGTACAAGATTACCAATCTCAGGCTTAGACAGCTGAGCATCTGCTCCAAGTATCTCACCCTTTCTTCTCATCTCGTCGTTAACAAGGCTTGAGAAGATAACTACTGGGATATCCTTAAGTTCATCATCTTCCTTAACAAGCTTAGTAAGACGATGACCATCCATAAGAGGCATCTCAATATCTGTAATAAGACACTGTACATTCTGGTGTACAGTTCCCTTAGCCTTAAGATCCATCAAAAGATCATATGCTTCCTGACCATTAGCTGTATGTATAAGCTGATAATAACCAGCTTTCTTGAGGGACTCAACAATCATTCTGTTAAGGAGGATAGAATCTTCAGCGATGAGGATTGGCTTCTCAGCTCTCTTGGAATTCTTCTCAATTCCGTCAATCTCCTCAACTCTTAAACCTGTACCTGGATTGATATCACTTAAGATCTTCTCGAAGTCAAGAATAATTACAAGCTTATCATTAATCTTAACAATACCTGTTGAGATGCTCTCGTCTGCAGAAGATACTGTAGCATTAGGCTTAACAATCTCTGACCATGACACTCTGTGAATACCAACAACTGTATCTACGTGAAATGCGATATCAAGATTATTGAAGTTAGTAATGATAAAAAGTCCACCTGGCTGTGCAGCTCCGAACTGAAGACAGTTACGAAGATCAATAGCTGTAATCATTACATCACGTGGCATGAAAATACCTTCAATACTTGGATGTGAATTTGGAACTGGAGTAACTGACTGGTAAGGAATAATCTCCTTAATCTTAGCTACGTTGATTCCATAAGAGTTACCATTAACATTAAATTCGAGTACTTCCAGCTCGTTAGTACCGCTCTCCATTAAAATCTTACTATCCATTTACTATACCTCACTAGATTCATCCCTGAACAATTGTCCCCACAATAATTCAAAGTTAGTTGCAATTATTATATCATAATTATCAGAATTGGACATCTGATTTATGTTATTTTTTTACAATTTTCATCGTTTGATTCTTAAGCCCTTTGGATAATGATTTTTCAGTATTCCTGATGCTGCTTTCCCCCATCCAATTGAGTATCCGTCGACTGTTATTAGCTGCCAGCCCTTAAGACCCATATCACAGCTAACCGTCTCTCCACACAGATACTTCAGTGCCGTATCCTCATCAAGCTCTATTACATTCTTATATTCATCCGGATTAAGCGCCATCGCCAGTGCATGGGCAGGCTCGAACCTGTCCTTTTTAATCTCCCCAAGATGCAGTCCCGCTCTCTCGACGCGAAGCCTTCCTGCTGCCGGAGCACCTTCCGGATACATATACAGATTGTCGCCGAACATCACATATTCACCATTAATATTGGCAAAAATGCCTCGACTGAATTCCTCGTATAGATCCACTGCCTTCTTAAGCGCCTGACTGGCTGTATCATTCTTAGCCTTTGAAGCCCTCTTATCTCTCTTTACAACAGTCTCGTCAGCGGCTTCATAACAGTCCGTATCGCCCTTGCGAAGTACTGCCACATAATGCCCTTCGCCATGAAGCTTATGCGGCCACAGTCTGTAAGTAGACTTAAGATCCTCATTCCCATCCGACCACTCAGGTCTTCCTTCTGATATCCAGCCGTCACTATCATCCGCCCCATCGGACTTAGTCACGTCAGTCTTTTCAATATGGTAAACAGGGTGTGCCTTAAGGAATGTGCTTATGGCCATCTCATCCTCATCAGGAGCGAAAGTACAGGTAGAATATACAAGCTTACCACCCACCTTAAGCATCCTGTCAGCAGACTCAAGTATACCTTCGCCTCGCTCCACGCAGGCCTTAACATTATCCAATGACCACTCCGTTCTGGCGATCTCATCACGTCTGAACATTCCCTCACCGGAGCAGGGAGCATCCACCACAATAAGATCAAAATATGACGAGAAATATGGTTCCAGTCTGTCAGGACTTTCATTAGTCACAATACAGTTCCTAGTACCCATTCCCTCTACATTCTGTGACAGAATCCTGGCTCTGTTAGGCACAATTTCATTGGCAACGAGCACGCCCTCCCCGTTAAGGAAGCCTGCAAGATGACTTGTCTTACCGCCCGGAGCCGCACAGAGATCAAGCACCTTCATACCGGGAGTCGGAGCTGCCAGTTCTCCTACAAGCATTGCACTTGGTTCCTGAATATAATATGCGCCTGCATGATGATAAGGATGTCTTCCAGGTCGCTGTTCTTCATCATAGTAGAAGCCAGTCCCACACCATGGTACAGGACGAAGGGCGAACTTATCAGCTACTGTCCTACCCTTACTTTTAAGCACATTTAATCTGAGCCCATGGTAGTTGCTTTCGTCATAAGCCTTTAAAAACGCATCCATTTCTGCGCCCAGCTGCTCTCTCATTCTGTTAGTGAATTCTACTGGTAATACAATTCCCATTATAAAAATACACCCTTAATGAATATCTCTAATCCAATAATAACCAGTATCAGGCCTCCAAATATCTGGGCCTTGCCAGCTAACTTAGTGCCGAATTTTTTGCCAAGGAGTAATCCTACCATACAGATGGCGAATGTTACCATTCCAATAATAAACGCACAGACCAGGGCCATGAGAAACGTGTAGTCCGAGATTGTGAAGCCTACAGAAAGTGCATCGATTGAGGTGGCAATGCCCTGCACAATAAGAGTCGCCATTGTGATACCGCCAGCCGCGCCGTCGTCTTCCTCGCCCTTAATTCCGTCGATTATCATCTTACCGCCAATGTAGGCAAGCAGAATTAATGCGATCCATGGAATGAACTTCTCGAACACCTTGAACATGGACATGATTGTGTATACACATATCCAGCCAATAAGTGGCATAAGAGTCTGAAAACCGGCAAATACGCCTGCAATCATGCCCATTCTTGATTTCTTCATGCCGGGCTCATTAAGGCCATTGGCAAGCGATACCGAAAAAGCATCCATTGCAAGGCCCACACCAAGCGCTATTGAATTAACAAAAAATAATAAATTCCAGCTCATAATAACTAAATATCAAGCCAAAGGCCAACCGGACAGTGATCCGAGCCCATTACCTCCGTATAAATCCTGGCATCAGTAAGACAGTCATCAATTCTTGAAGAACTAAGGAAGTAGTCGATACGCCACCCTGCATTCTTCTCTCTTGACTTAAACATATATGACCACCACGAATATACACTCGTTACATCTGGATAGAAATGTCTGAAGGTATCAGTAAAGCCTGATTCCAGAAGCTCAGTCATCTTGGCACGCTCCTCATCTGTAAAGCCAGCCGAATGATGATTGGTCTTAGGATTCTTAAGGTCTATCTCCTTATGGGCAACATTCATGTCTCCAGTTACAATGACAGGCTTGACAGCATCCAGGGATAACAGGTAAGCCCTGAAGTCATCCTCCCATACCATTCTGTAATCGAGTCTCTCTAACTCTCTCTTGGAATTAGGAGTATATACACAGACGAAGTAAAACTTCTCGAACTCAAGCGTAATCACTCTTCCCTCGTGGTCATGCTCTTCAATACCGATTCCATAGGTCACATTAAGTGGCTTAGCCTTGCTGAATACTGCAGTTCCGGAATAGCCCTTCTTCTCAGCATAATTCCAATAGCAGTTATATCCATCCGGAGCAAAATCAAGCTGGCCCTCAGACAGCTTGGTCTCCTGCAGACATAACACATCCGCATCCACACTATTAAAGAACTCCTCAAAGCCCTTTTCCATACAGGCCCTGAGGCCATTTACATTCCATGATATCAGTTTCATTTTTTACTCCTTATACAAAAAAAGCTAGGCATCTGCCTAGCTTGTTATGCTTAGTGCGGAAAAAGGGACTTGAACCCTCACGTTCTTGGAACACATGATCCTTAGTCATGCCTGTCTGCCAATTCCAGCATTTCCGCTTACCGCCGTCTCACGACTGCAAGTGATATAATATCATCTCATTTATCATTCGTCAACACTTTTCGCAAAGTTTTTTTACAAATTTTGCAAATGTAATTTCACGTGGAAAAAGTGCCGTGTTTATGCGGTTTTAATATCCTCAACAGAAGAAAACTTATTAATCCATAAGAATTACTTCGTTGTAAAGATCCATAAGATCCTTTCTTCCAGCCTTGGTATAGTCAATAGCTACCTTAGGATGTCTGTTGAGGAGTCCCGTAAAAAGGTACTGTGTATCATACCCCCATGTTATTCCAGACTCCTTAAGAGGATTGATATAGTTCTCAATGAACTGAATTACTGGGTAGATATTGTACTTAGGGTTGTGAAGGAATCCGATAAGGGACTCAATATAACAGTTTCCTGCTCCTCTTCCCATTCCTGAGTAAGTTGCATCAAGATAATCAACACCACTACCACATGCTTCAATAGTATTAGCGAAAGCTAGCTGCTGATTGTTATGAGCATGAATACCAACCTTCTTGCCATACTTGGCTGCGATATTACAGTACTTATCAGCGATACGTGTCATAGACTCTGGGTATATTGAACCATAACTGTCTACAATATAGAATACGCCAACATCTGTCTGACCAAGCATGTTAAGTGCTACATCAATATCTGTCTCCTGTGCCTGTGATATAGCCATAATGTTAACAGATGTCTCATATCCCTTCTTAGTAGCATCCTCAATCATTGCGATTGCCTGTGGGATTGTATGTACATATGTCGCAATTCTGATGAGATCAACAGGGCTCTCGCTTCTAGGCTTAATATCCTCCTGGTAGTTACATCTTCCTACATCAGCCATAATTGCGATCTTAAGGTCTGTATCATTATCACCTACGATCTCTCTGATATCCTCATCAGTACTGAACTTCCACTTACCGAACTTGTCTGGATTGAATAATTCCTTGGAAGCTCTGTATCCGAACTCCATGTAATCCACACCAGCCTTAATATTGGAAAGGTATAACTTCTTAACGAACTCATCTGTGAAGTAGAAGTCGTTGACAAGTCCTCCATCTCTAAGCGTTGCATCAACGACCTTAATATCCGGTCTCCATCCAAGTAAGTTTGATAATTCTTTCATTAATGTATCCTCCTGAACACGAATCACTCCGCGATTTTTACTAACACGCTTTAAAGCGCTAAATCGTACCTGCCTATTATATTACCTATCGTCCATTTGTGCAACTACTTTTTCCATATCCTCATGAAATGGTACCTTAAAGCTTAATTTATCACCAGTCACAGGATGTATGAATTCAAGCTCTCCGGCATGAAGTGCCTGTCTTCCCATCCTGTTATCCTCCGGATTATACAGAAAGTCCCCAATAAGCGGATGACCGCAGGCCTTCATATGAACACGAATCTGATGCGTTCTTCCCGTCTCAAGCGTAAGCTTAACAAGGCTTAAGCCACCGCCTTCCTTAACCACCTCATAATTAGTAACTGCACGGTCGCCATTAAGTTCGTCCACCATTCGCTCAATTGTCGAGCCCTCTTTTCTTCCAATTGGCATATCAATTACGCCCGATTTTTCGGCAAAAGTGCCTGCGACTATCGCATAGTAAGTCCTGTGGATTCTCTGCTCTACCATCTGGTCATAGAGAACACAGGCGCTTAGCATATGCTTGGCAATGATGGTTAGACCTGTAGTATCACGATCAAGTCTGTTAATGCATCTGAATACAAACTGGTCACCCTGACTTCGATATCTGTAAGCCATGGCATTACCCAGAGTATTCTCATAATTATTTAAGGATGGATGAATGGGCATCTTCGCAGGCTTATTAACTACTACGATATCCTCATCCTCATATACAATATCAACCTGCAGATTGACAGGTGGAATTTTCTCAGACGATACAGGCTCCTTAATCCAAATGAAGAGCTTATCCCCCTCATTAAGAACTCTGTTAAGGAAGGACTCCTCTCCATTAACCTTCACACAGTCCGGATCCTTTTTAAGATTGGTCTGAAGCTGTCTTGAATATCCCTTCTCAGTAAGTAGCTCAAGCACCTTCTTCCCACTGTCACTTAGCCCGATATCATACACAAATTGTCTGTCTGCCATAATTAATCCAATTACTTTTAAAGCTTAATAATCTTCTCATCCGGAAGGAGCTTAATTAACAGTT
>JAZLFL010000042.1:0-3715 GCA_045615825.1 Lachnospiraceae bacterium | reverse complement strand
TAGGCTTTCCTGGATTGAGTAGAAACTCTTCCGGCTCATACTCCCCAACAAAATCCTTAACCTCTTTGTCCTCTAAGAGCTCAATGTTCATAACGGCATGGCTGGTGATAAAGCCATCCTGACATATCATAATCGGAAGATGCACTCTTGGATCCTCAGCGATTGGATATGCCTGTATAAAGTTATCATATACCTCTTGATTACTCTCAGCATATATCTGAATCCATCCTGTATCTCTTGCAGCCATTGAATCTGAATGGTCACAGTTAATATTAATAGGACCTGATAAAGTTCTGTTAACAACTGCCATAACAATTGGCATTCTGTCAGAAGCAGCTACAAGTAACTCCTCCCACATGAAAGCAAGTCCGCATGAAGATGTAGCTGTTAAGCTTCTTGCACCTGCAGCTTCAGCACCAATTGCAGCACTCATTGATGAATGCTCACTCTCTACAGGTACAAACTCTGTATCAATCTCACCATTGGCAATATATGTTGATACCATCTGTGGTATCTCTGTAGATGGTGTGATTGGGAATGCTGGCATTACATCCGGATTAATCTGTTTAATTGCGTAGGCAACCGCCTCGTTACCTGACATTCTGTCTCTCTTAGCCATTTCTTACCTCTACTTCACTACAGCCTGACCATCAACCATATGGATTGCTCCAAATGGACAAGCCTTAACACAAATACCACAACCCTTGCAGTGATCATAGTCAAACTCTGCTCTCTTGGAATCCTTAACAGGAATTGCCGCGTCAGGACATACCGGAGCACAGAGTAAACACTGCTTACACTTCTCTGGCTCAAATATTGGAGTATTAGTTCTCCACTCACCGGTATTAAACTCCTTAGAAGTACCACCAGCGAAAATCATAAGACCCTCTGTAAGTCCATTAAAAGGAGTCTGTTCATTAATCTTACTAACGTCTGTTCTCATCATGATACCTCTATAACTTTCTCTCTAAAGCAACTAATGTATCTGTTAGCGCCTTCATATTACCTTCAATAACCTCTGGCTTCTTAGCAAACTTATGCTCATAAGAATTGCGCATCTCATTGATAAATTCTGCTGTCTTCATAACACCACTGACTGCAACAGCTGCTGCAAGCATAGGCGTATTAGGGAAGTACTTACCAAGCGCCTCTACAGATATCTTCCTTGCGTCTACTGTAACAACCTTACCTGCATATCCATTAAGAAGCGGTCTGATATCGTCTTCAGACTTGGCTGTATTAACAATAATCGCACCATCCTCTTTAAGACCTGCTGTAACATCTACTGATGTAAGCAGAGACTCATCAACAACAACTACTAAGTCAGGTGTGTAAATATTAGAATGAACTCTGATCTCCTCTGAGCTGATTCTGTTAAAAGCCGTAATAGGCGCACCCATTCTCTCTGGACCATACTCAGGGAAGCCCTGAACATAAGCACCTGTCTTAAAGCAGACATCTGCTAATAGTAAAGCAGCTGTCTTGGCGCCCTGTCCACCACGGCCATGCCATCTTATTTCAATACTGTTACCTTTCATAATTCTTCCTTCCGTCATAATAATTAGTATATATATCTATTTCTTACGTGCTTCAATCTGACTCATCCTGGCAAGTATTTTGTCCGCCCAGTCATCATCCTGCGCATTTAACTGAAATACTTCAAATCCATAAGCTTTTCCATAAGTAGCAACAACCTCCTCATCATCAATATGCAGTGATATCCTGTAGTTGTTTGGAAGCTTCTGTGGAAGCATTTCCTTCCTATCTCTCTGAACCTCCTTTAAATGCCTTTGCGCATTAACTATTTCTGTAAAATGTATTCCATAACATTTAAAGAGAAGTTTTATATAACGCTCTGATCTGTATGAGGACGTATATACCCATACCTCATAGCCTCTGTTATGCAGTTCGTTTATAAGCTCTGGAGCACCATAACGCAGGCGTTCAATAAATATTTTATTTAATGGAAATGGCAGGGCAGGCTCCGTCTTATGCGTATCCGGAGATACGAACAGTACCTCATCGAGATCAAAGGATACCTTTATACTGTTTGTTACTGCCACTTTTTTCTTAAAAAACATATGTATATCTGATAAATTATATAATATTAAAACTATTGTAAACTTAGCATATCAAAGTTTTTAACACTTTTAACAGCTGCAGATGCCCATTCCTCATTATCATCTGCATTTATATCCAGAATCTCATAATTCTTATTTGTCGTATTGACTATGGAAATGGTCTCATTATCAACATGAATGATGGTCTTATATTTCTCGTGGAATAAGGCGGCAAGCTTCTTCGATCCCTTTGCCCTAAGACCGTTAACTATACCATCCACTTTACATCCATTAACATGGAAAAGACCTCTCATATACTGCTCGGAGAGGTAACTTCCCGTATACACCCATACATCCGCTCCCATTCGCTGAAATTCCTCCACTAAAAGAGCTGAGTAATCTCTTATATTCTTTTTATATATAAGACTGTATGGAAATGAAATCTTTTCTAACGAACTTGGAAGATTATCAGAGAAAAGTACCTCATCAAAGTCTATTGCAACGCACATATCTCTGTCAGACTTCTTAATAACCTGATAAATATCTTCTTCCATAATAATGTTAACAACTTTAACAGGAACCTTTTTAATGCGCTGTGACAAAGCTGCCAACCATCTGTGATGACCATTTAAGAGCATATATCCACCCTTATCAAGTCTTACAGCTATTAAAGGCTCATCGAAAACTGGAAGGTTCTGAGAAATATTATATCTAATCTGCTTCTCATAATCGCCGACAATACCCCAGTTAGGACCAACGCTTTCCATCGAGAACTCATCATCAGGATTAGGATGAAGTCGTGATGGATTAACCTGTATTGTTCTGGCTCTTAAAATGAGTCCAGACTTAACTGGATGAGCAAGACCATTCAGATTCTTCTGGTCATTAATCACATATTTCTTATATACATCATTGCTAATAACCATTAGGCCTCCTCAACTAGATACGTATTTATATTATTATACGATTACATTGGCAAAAGCAAGAATTATGAGCATGCAAATGCTAACTAACAAAAGATAATATAAAAAAAGGCCTTAAACCTTGAATTCACAAGATTTAAAGCGCTTTGATAGCATGCCCAGAGCCGGAATCGAACCAGCGACACGAGGATTTTCAGTCCTCTGCTCTACCAACTGAGCTATCTGGGCTTACTCACTTCAATTAAGAAGCTTTCAGTAGCGGGGATAGGATTTGAACCTATGACCTTCGGGTTATGAGCCCGACGAGCTTCCAGACTGCTCCACCCCGCGATAGTATTTTATGGGCAGAGGTGGATTCGAACCACCGAAGCAAGTTGCAGCAGACTTACAGTCTGTCCCCTTTGGCCACTCGGGAATCTGCACATAAGGCTTCCGGCTTAAGCCGATGATCGGACTCGAACCGATAACCTGCTGATTACAAATCAGCTGCTCTGCCAATTGAGCCACATCGGCGAAATGCGATATATCGAAGCATCTCACCGATGTGGCGATACATACTGGCTTTGCCAATATTGGAGCTTCAAATATATTCCTATTCGCAATTATTAAATTATAAGTGGGACCTACAGGGCTCGAACCTGTGACCCTCTGCTTGTAAGGCAGATGCTCTCCCAGCTGAGCTAAGATCCCTCAGTTACCTATCAGGCAACCAATAACTGGGACTCGATGTTA
>JAZLFL010000041.1:0-7415 GCA_045615825.1 Lachnospiraceae bacterium | reverse complement strand
ACATCATACATACAGAGATGGCTTCCCAACAATGTCAGTTCTTACAATTACATCTAACGTAACATATGGTAAGGCAACAGGTAACACACCAGACGGACGTAAGAAGGGACAGCCTTTCGCTCCAGGTGCTAACCCAATGCACGGAAGAGATACTCATGGTGCAGTAGCTTCACTTTCATCAGTATCTAAGCTTCCATTCAACCATTCACAGGATGGTATCTCTAATACATTCACAATTATCCCAGGTGCTCTTGGTAAGGAGGATCAGGTATTTGCTGGAGACATCGAGATCGATCTTAATAAGTAATTAAAAGTTTTAGACTGTAGTCGATAGTCCTTCGGGACTATCGGGTACATTAATTAGAAAGGAGCGCATATGGATCTTAACAGTATGATTGATGACCTTGTTGCACAGCTCGATTCCGGCATGGAAAAAGGAGTTGGACATGTCAATGTTGATGTGGATGAGAACCAGGCTGAAACAGCTAAAGAAGTCCAGACAATGGGATGTACGGATTGTTCCAGAACCCCTCTTGCCTGCAGCGTTCCAACCCTTCATCAGGGTATTGATGATTATCAATAATTTAGGAGGAAAAAACAATGGCAGCAGCAGCAGCTCAGATTGATAACCTTGTATCATTATTAGATGGTTATGCAACAAAGGGTGGTCATCACCTTAACGTTAATGTATTAAACAGAGATACTCTTCTTGACGCTCAGGCTCATCCAGAGAACTATCCACAGCTTACAATCCGTGTATCTGGATATGCTGTTAACTTCATCAAGTTAACACCAGAGCAGCAGGCAGACGTTATCTCTCGTACATTCCATCAGTCAATCTAATCTGAAGGAATTACAGATTAACTAAGCTAATAAGCAAAAGGGCCGGTGCAATTGTACTGGCCCTTTTTATCAGTATTAATTATCAGGAGTATTAAGACACTATGAAAGGTCGTATTCATTCTTTACAGAGTTTTGGTACCGTAGATGGTCCTGGAGTAAGATACGTAGTCTTCTTCCAGGGATGTCCTATGAGATGCCAGTATTGCCACAATCCAGATACCTGGGCGGTTAACGCCGGTGAGGAAATGGAGGCATCATATATTATTGAGCAGTATGAGCGTAATAAGGGCTTCTATACAGGTGGCGGAATCACTGTAACAGGTGGTGAACCGCTGCTTCAGATTGACTTCTTATTAGAACTGTTCACTCTTGCTAAGGCAAAGGGTATACATACCTGTATCGATACTTCAGGTATTACATACAAGCCAGGTAATGAGGCGTATAACGCCAAGCTTTTGGAAGTGTTAAAGCTTACAGATCTTGTTATGCTCGATATTAAGCATATCGACCCTGAGAAGCATATGGCATTAACATCTCAGCCTAACGATGGCATTCTTGCTTTCGCTAAGCTGCTTGATGAGCATAATATACCTATCTGGATTCGTCACGTTGTTGTACCTGGTATAACAGATGACGATGTATACCTTGAGAAACTTGGATACTTCATTGGAGGTCTTAAGTCTGTTCAGGCTCTTGATGTGCTTGCATACCATGATATGGCTAAGCCTAAGTATGAAAATCTTAATATGGATTATGTGCTTAAGGATGTTCCACCACTTGAGAAATCAGTGGCTCTTGAGAAGAAAAAGGTCATTATTGAAGGTATGAAGAGACGCAGAGCGGAACTCTCTGAATCTTAAAAGTCTATTAAAACTCTTGTTTTACTTATACTAATGTATTACAATGATTTGTGTTTAGTAGCTATTAAACTATAAAGGAGGAAAACAATATGGCATTTTGTATTGGTGATTCATGCATTAACTGTGGTTCATGCGAAGGCCAGTGTCCAGTAGGCGCTATCGCAGCTGGTGACGGCAAGTTCGAGATCAACGCTGACGCTTGTATCGATTGCGGTTCTTGCGCAGGTCAGTGCCCAGTAGGCGCTATCGCAGAGGCTTAATTGTAAGCTGCATGACTTAATAAAAAGAGACAGGACTTTATGTCCTGTCTTTTTTATTGTCTATAGTATTCTATTCATTATCGTAGCGCTTACGCTTCTCAATATTGCCAAACTTGGTATACTCTGGCATCCATACAAGTTCTACTGTTCCTGTAGGACCAGATCTCTGCTTACCAATAATAATCTCAGAGATATTCTTACGTTCTGTATTAGGATTATAGTAATCATCTCTGTAGATGAACATTACAACGTCGGCATCCTGCTCGATAGCTCCAGACTCACGTAAGTCTGACATCATTGGTCTCTTATCCGGTCTGCTCTCTACTGCACGGGACAACTGCGATAATGCAATAACCGGTATATCAAGCTCTCTTGCAAGTAACTTAAGCGATCTTGATATCTCTGATATCTCCTGCTGTCTAGAATCAGTTCTTCCTGATCCTGTCATAAGCTGCAGGTAGTCAATGATAATAGCATCAAGACCGTGCTCAAGCTTATACTTCCTGCACTTACTACGGAGATTCTGTATTGTAATACCCGGTGTATCATCAATTATAAGGTTCGAATCTGAGAGTATATCACTTGCCTCAGCAATCTTAGTCCACTCATCATCATTAAGTCTACCATTACGGAGATGTCCTGCCTCTACATTGGCCTCTAGAGCGAATAATCTGCTTACAAGCTGCTCCTTACCCATCTCGAGAGAGAATATGGCTACATTCTTCTTATCCTTGATAGCCATATGCTGTGCAACGTTAAGAACAAAGGCCGTCTTACCCATAGCAGGTCTGGCAGCTATCAGAATAAGCTCTGAACCGTGTAATCCCGATGTCATATAGTCAAGATCAAGGAATCCCGTAGAAAGACCTGTTACGGTACCTCCGGCATTAAATGCTGTCTCAATACCTCTCATGGTTCTCATAACAACCTCGTGGAAGTTCTCGAACTCTTCAGTATTTCTTCGCTGCACTAAGTCGAATATCTTTTTCTCTGTATCATTAAGGATATACTCGATATTCTCCTTGCCTTCGTAGCAGTTATTCTCTATCTCACCGGCAGCCTTAATAAGACGACGAAGTGTCGCCTTCTCAGACACAATACCAGCGTAATATCTAATGTTGGCAGATGTCGGAACTGCTGTAACGATGTCCCTTAAGGACTCAATGCTTACAACCTCAGCCGGTACTTCCTTCTCCTTAAGTCTGTCAGACAGGGTGATGAAGTCCACATTCTTACGCTCACGGTTGAGCTCGAGCATACCCTCATATATGATGCCATACTGTCTGTTATAGAAGTCCTCAGGATTAACGATTTCGGAAGCAATCATAATAGCTTCACTGTCAATAAGCATCGAACCTATAACTGCCTGCTCTGCCTCTATGCTGTTAGGTAATATCCTCTTAAGGATTGACTCTTCAGCCATATACACCTACCTACTTCTGTTCCTGAACCTTAACCTTAAGGCTACCCATTACCTGTGGATGGAGCTTAACCTTAACGTCATATACGCCGAAAGACTTGATGCTCTCTTCAAGCTGAATCTTCTTCTTATCAATATCCACGCCACACTGCTGCTTGAATGCTGCTGCGATTTCCTTAGTCGATACCGAACCGAATGTTCTACCGCCCTCACCAGCCTTAATATGTACGATAATCTCCTTGCTCTTAAGCTCCTCTGCGAAAGCCTTAGCCTCTGCGAGCTGCTCTGCTGCTACCTTCTCCTTGTTAGCATTCTGAAGCTTAAGGTCATTAAGATTCTTGTTATTAGCCTCTACACCTAACTTCTTAGGAAGCAGTGCGTTACGAGCGTATCCGTCACTTACCTCAACGATCTCGCCCTTCTTACCAACAGACTTAACGTCCTGTAATAATATAATCTTCATCGAAAACCTCCATATGTTACGGGATTATAAATCTCCCTCTTCAATCATCTTATCAATCAGGCTGCGAAGCTTACTCATCGCATCATCAATCGAGATATTCTCAAGCTGACATGCGGCAACATTCATATGACCGCCACCGCCAAGTCTCTCCATGATAACCTGTACATTAACCTCATCAATGGATCTGGCACTGATATGTATCATATCCTGATAATCAGTGAATACGAAGCTTGCCTTAATACCTCGGATATTAAGAAGCTCATTAGCTGCCTGCGCGCCAATAATAGTTGGATTCTGCACTTCCATGCCTGCCATACACTTACTGAATGCATATACACCACGGTATACTTCCGCCTGTCTGACCGCATCTGCCTTAGCCCTGTATTCATTAACATCATCCCTGAACAGCTTACGCACTCTTGTAACGTCTGCACCAGCTCTACGAAGGTAGGCAGCTGCCTCGAAGGTACGTACACCTGTCTTAGTCATGAAGTTATTTGTATCTATCATCATTCCGGAATACAGACAGTCAGCTTCATTAGCCTTAATCTTAATTCCGTCTGTGATGTACTGAAGAATCTCTGCAACCATCTCACATGCACTTGATGCATATGCCTCAACATAAGATAATGTTGCATTCTCAATAGTCTCCGTACCCTGTCTGTGATGATCAAGTACTACAATTGACTTACACATTCTTAGAAGCTCCGGACACTCTGTAATACTTGGCTTATTAACATCTACTACAACCAGTACTGAACCGCCACCGGCTAATGCTTCTGCCTGTTCTGATGTGATGATCATATCCCCATCCACATCATCCTGGTTCACGAACAGATCAACCATTGGCTGAACTGAAGTACTTACATCATTAAGCACGATATGTGCCTTCCTATCAAGCGATCTTGCTATACGGTATATACCAACAGAAGCACCGAAGCTGTCTACATCGCCATTACGGTGTCCCATTATAATAACTCTGTCCTTGGCAGCAATGATCTCTCTAAGCGCATGGGCCTTAACTCTGGCCTTAACACGTGTATTCTTCTCCACCTGCTGGCTCTTACCACCATAGTAAGTAATCTGGTCTGCCTGCTTAACTACAGCCTGATCGCCACCACGTCCAAGTGCAAGGTCTATAGCAGTTCTTGCGAACTCATAATTCTGCGAGTATGTAAGTCCGTCAAGTCCTACACCAATTGAGATTGTAACTGCCATCTCGTTACCGATATTAACAGTCTTAACCTCCTCTAGGATATCGAACCTGCTCTCCTGAAGCTGCGCAACTGATTTCTTACGAAGAATTATTAAGAACTTATCCTTCTCTATCTTCTTGGCAATACCATCAAGGGATGATATGTACTTATTAACCTTCCTGTCGATAAGGGCTGTAAGAAGGGATCTACGTACCTCTTCTACGCTCTCTAACGCCTCATCATAATTATCAAGGTATAAAAGCGCTACCGCAAGCGACTGGTCATCATTCTCTCTTAATGCAATCTTAAGCGCAGTCTCATCGAAGAGATATACTGCATTCAGATAACCGTCGTAGTTCTCATCATCCTTCAGAATATCACTGTTCTGTGCCATCTCCTTAAGAGATACCTTATGGCACTTAGCCTGGAAGTCCCTGTCCTCATAGCTTACTGCGAAGCTCGTCTCGTCAGCATTCTCCCCCGGAAGCTTCTCCTTCACCATCTCTGGAAAAATGGTTGCGATTGACTTATTATATCCCTTGCTCTTATGTGTCAGCTGTTCGAAGGCTTTATTCATCCACATGATTCTGCCATTCTCATCCAATAGCACATATGGAAGCTCGAGTTCTCTTAACAGCTTTCTCTGTATCTGACCATATTCCGTCGCAAAGCTAATCAGCTCATTCATAATTACTGGCTTATTATGCGTAAGAAGAATTGCATTGGCCGTGATATATATTGCAGTAAATACAGCCATTACAAGTCCTGCACGATAATCTATCATCAGCATTGCAACTACTACGAAAAGCATCAGTACGCCAAGGTAAATAGTCACTAATCTGTATGTTCTTAATCCGCCTTTAGTCTTAACTCTGTTCTTCATCACTAATCCTCTAGACTACATAATACGACTACAATATTATACCACCGAAGAAGATGCGCTACCACAACATCATCTAGACGTGGTGAGTACCATATGTTGTGGGTGGAAATGTCTGAGAAAATTGTACAAAAAAACCACTCGGTTACCCGAGTGGTTATTTCGTACAATTTACTCTACTGTATATGGCATAAGTGCTACGTGACGTGCTCTCTTAATAGCTACTGTCAGAGCTCTCTGATGCTTTGCACAGTTACCTGTGATACGTCTTGGAAGGATCTTACCTCTCTCTGATACGTATCTCTTAAGCTTTGCTGTATCCTTGTAACCAATTGTGTTGTCCTTACCACAGAATACGCAAACTTTCTTTCTTCTACGCATTCCGCCTGCTCTCTTACGAGGAGCATCTGAACGATCTGTCTTATTAAAAGCCATGCTACATGCCTCCTATCTTACAATTTAGTTAAATGGCAGTTCTTCATCAATTCCGTCAGGAATATTCATAAAGCCATCATCTGCTGGTGCTGGTGCATTATTATAAGTCTGTCCAGCTGGTGCAAAACCTGCGTTATTACCTGCTGATGCAGCCTTACTCTCTGCGAATTCCATCTCCTCAGCCACTACATCTGTAGTATAGACCTTCTGGCCTGACTGATTAGTATAACTGCCTGTCTGAATACGACCTGTGAGTGCAATCTTAGTTCCCTTGTGAAGATACTTCTCTGCGAACTCACCCTGTCTACCGAATGCTACAATGTTAATAAAATCTGCTGTCTGACCATCACCATTGTTAGATCTTCTACGATCAACTGCAATTGAGAATCTTGCGATTGCCATTGCTGGCTCACCCTGTGAGTATCTAACTTCTGGATCTCTAGTCAAACGACCCATAAGAATAACCTTATTCATACTTATGTTCTCCTATTATGCCTCGTCCTGTCTTACGCATAAATATCTGAGAACGTTGTCCATGATTCGCATTCTCTGCTCGATTTCAGCTGGAGCAGTAGCCTCTGCGTCAAACTGGATGAAGTAGTAGTAAGCTTCTCTCATTTTCTGAATCTCGTAAGCTAATCTCTTCTTACCAGCTTCATCAACGTTCGTAATCTGACCACCGAATCTCTCGATAAGAGCCTTTGCCTTGTCAACAACTGCTGCTCTTTCTTCATCTTCGATCTGCGCATTAACAACAACGACTAATTCATACTTGTTCATGCTTCATTACCTCCTTTTGGTCTCTGGGCAGGTATCTCTCCTGCCAAGGAATTATATATCACGAATAGTTATGATAGCATAGGTCATTATCAAAAACAACCCCTAAAATAGCTATTTTACGCGATTTTTTGCGTTTATTTACTGATTCTCGGCATTAATTCTTGCCACCAGGTCATCAAGATACATATAGCGTTCCATCTTCTCTTCAAGACCCGCCTCAAGCTCTTCCTTCTTATTAGACAGTTCCGTCAGTTTAACGAAGTCTGTCGCAATCTTGG
>JAZLFL010000040.1:0-8245 GCA_045615825.1 Lachnospiraceae bacterium | reverse complement strand
GGAGCTTATTGAGAGGGATATTAAGCCAAGAGATATTCTTACTGAGAAGGCATTCCTCAATGCACTTACAGTTCATATGGCACTTGGATGTTCAACTAACTCAATGCTTCACCTTCCAGCTATTGCTCATGAGTGTGGTATCGATCTTAACCTTGAGATAGCTAATGAGCTTAGTGCAAAGACACCTAACCTCTGTCACCTTGCTCCAGCTGGTCATACATATATGGAGCAGCTTAATGAGGCAGGTGGTGTATATGCTGTTATGAATGAGCTTAATAAGAAGGGTCTTCTCTATACAGATATCATTACCGCTACAGGTAAGACTGTTGGAGAGAATATTGAGGGATGTGTTAACCTTGATCCAGAGGTTATCAGACCAATCGATAACCCATACAGTGAGGTTGGTGGTATTGCAGTACTTAAGGGTAATATTGCACCAGACACATGTGTAGTTAAGAGATCAGCTGTTGTTCCTGAGATGCTTGTACATTCAGGTCCAGCAAGAGTATTTGATTGTGAAGAGGATGCTATTGCAGCTATCAAGGGTGGCAAGATTGTTGCCGGTGATGTAGTTGTAATCAGATATGAGGGACCAAAGGGTGGTCCTGGTATGAGAGAGATGCTTAATCCAACATCAGCAATTGCTGGTATGGGACTTGGAAGCAGCGTAGCTCTTATTACAGATGGTAGATTCTCAGGAGCAAGTAGAGGAGCTTCCATTGGACATGTATCACCAGAGGCTGCAGTAGGTGGACCTATTGCACTTATCGAGGAAGGTGATATTATTGAAATCGACATCCCTGCTAATACAATTAATGTTAAGGTTTCTGATGAAGTATTAGCTGAGCGTAAGGCTAACTGGACTCCAAAGGATCCAGGTGAGCTTAAGGGATACCTTAAGAGATATCGTTCACTTGTTACATCAGGTAACAGAGGTGCGGTTCTTGAATTACCAATGTAATTAATTGTTGGAGGATATTATGCAGTTAACAGGTTCAGAAATAGTAGTAGAGTGCCTTAAGGAACAGGGCGTTGATACAGTATTCGGATATCCAGGAGGAACTATCCTTAATATTTATGATGCTTTATACAAGCATCCAGAGATTAATCATATTCTTACAAGCCATGAGCAGGGTGCCAGCCACGCAGCTGATGGTTATGCAAGAGCAACTGGCAAGGTTGGTGTATGTATGGCAACATCAGGCCCTGGTGCAACTAATCTTGTAACAGGTATTGCAACAGCTTACATGGACAGTATTCCAATGGTAGCTATTACAGCTAACGTTAATCTTCCAGCGCTTGGTAAGGACTCATTCCAGGAGGTAGATATCGTTGGTGTTACTATGCCAGTAACAAAGCATGGATTCATTGTTAAGGATGTTAAGGTACTTGCCAAGACAATCAGACGTGCATTTAGACTTGCTAAGACAGGCCGTCCAGGTCCTGTAATTGTAGATATTACTAAGGATGTTACAGCAGCTCTCTGCGAATATAAGCCAGAGACACCTGTAATTCCAGAGAGAGTTAATCCATTTACTGAAGAGGATATTGATGCAGTAGTTAAACTTATGAAGAAGTCTAAGAAGCCACTTTTATATGTAGGTGGCGGTGCAATTGCTTCAGGCGCTTCTAATGAGGTTAATAAGCTTGCTGATGTATTAGATGCTCCAGTTTGTGATTCATTACTTGGTAAGGGTGCATTCGATGGTCACAGCGACCGTTACACAGGTATGATCGGTATGCATGGTACTAAGGCTAGTAACCTTGGTGCAACAGAGTGTGACTTACTTATCGCTCTTGGCGCAAGATTCTCAGACAGAGTTATTGGTAATGCCAAGAAGTTCTGTGCTAAGGCTAATATCATTCATTTTGATATTGATGCAGCTGAGATTGATAAGAATATTAAGACAGATGTCTCTGTAGTAGGTGATCTTAAGGATGCTTTAAATGCAGTACTTGCTAAGTTAGAGCCACAGTCACATCCAGAATGGATGGCTAGAATTAATGAGCTTAAGACTACATATCCACTTAACTATGACCGTAGTAAGCTTACATGTCCTTATGTCATTGAGACAATTGATAAGGTTACAGAGGGTAAGGCTGTTATCTCTACAGACGTAGGACAGCATCAGATGTGGGCTGCGCAGTACTATAAGTACTCAATGCCTAGAACATTCTTATCAAGTGGTGGTCTTGGTACAATGGGATACGGTCTTGGTGCATGTATTGGTGCACAGGTTGGTAATCCTGATAAGGTATGTATCAACATTGCTGGTGACGGCTGCTTCAGAATGAATATGAATGAGCTTGCAACTGCTTCAAGATACAATATTCCAATTGTCCAGGTGGTAATTAACAACCATGTACTGGGAATGGTACGTCAGTGGCAGACACTTTTCTATGGACAGCGTTACTCACAGACTGTACTTGAGGATAAGGTTGACTTCTGTAAGGTTGCTGAGGGTCTTGGATGTGAGGCAATCCTGGTTGAGAAGAAGGAAGATGTTGAGCCAGCTATTCGCAAGGCTATTGAGCTTAAGAAGCCTGTACTTGTTAATGTAATGATTGAAAAGGATGACAGCGTATTCCCAATGGTTCCAGCTGGCGCTCCTATTTCAGAGGTATTTGATGAAGAGGATCTTAAGAACAGATCATAGGAACTGAATCTTGAAAAAGTTTGTTAAGATTTTTTCTATTTGCATATTGGTGATTGTTATATTGGCTATCGGTGGTTATCTGCTGATGGCCAATTACTATGCTAACGGTTTTGCTTATGGAACCTATATTAATGGCGTATACTGCACGGGTAAGTCGGTCAGTCAGGTGAATGCTGAGCTGTCATCGCTAAGCGAATCTATTCCGGTCGAGCTTAATATTCAGGATAAGAGCTATATGATTATGCCGGAAGAGATTGATTACAGGTATGATTATGAGGCTCCGCTTAAGGAATATCTGGATAATCAGAATCCATATCTGTGGGGGCTTAATGTAGGCAATGCCGTTAATCATGATATGGCACCTGCGCTTACCCTTGATGAGGAAAAAGTGCGAGCGACTGTGAATGGTCTCAATCTTAAGCGTATAAATGGTCCTCATAATGTTAAGATGTATTTGTCGAATGAAGATGGATATATTCTTAGAGACAATAAGGGTACAGAGATTGATCCGGATAAGGTAATTGATAAGCTGCTTACATTACTGATGTCAGAGGGTCAGAGCGTAGTTAAGGGTGAGGATCATATTTTAGTCACTATAGATCCTGCAACTGTTTATAAAGAAGCTGAGTATTCTAAGGAAGAACAGAAGATAATTGACCTGTATGAAAAGATAGCCAGGTTCCAGGATAAGCAGATAAGATTTGATTTCAGTAATGGTGATTCCAGGACGCTTAATAGGACTGAGGTTGCAGGCTTTATTAGTAAGGATGCTAATGGGCTTCCACTTGTTGATTCTGATGGGGAGCTTGTAATTGATGAGGATGGTGTTCGTGAGACTCTGAATATGCTCCTGGGGCCATATAATACTTATCAGAATCACTTTTTCAAAACTCATACTGGTGAGGTGGTACATGTGACCAAGGGCACTTATGGAAGTAAGATAGATGTTGAGAGCCAGGTTAAGCCCGTTATGGATGTGCTTATAAGTGATGCTGAAAACTACAGGGCTGAGATAGAGTTCATTAAGGAACCACCGAAGGCAGGTAATGATGATATTGGGGACACTTACTTAGAGATTAGTATTGACGAGCAGCATCTGTATTATTTCGAAGGTGGGAAGCTTAAGCTTGATAGTGATATAGTGACTGGCAATCATTCACATGGAAGTGATACGCCCAAGGGCGTATTCGATGTATTCTACAAGCAGCGTAATAGGACACTTGTGGGAGAGAGCTACAGATCCTTCGTGAAATACTGGATTAACTTCGCTCATCATATTGGTGTTCATGATGCAAGCTGGAGAAATGAGTACGGCGGAGATTTATACCTGTATAATGGTTCACACGGCTGTGTAAATACACCTGAAGAGAAGGTGTCCAAGCTCTATGATATGATTGAACTTGGTACTCCCGTAATTGTGTACTAATAATAACGGAAAATAGCGTATTATCTTATATATTATTTAGATTGAATTATCACAAAAAGTGATATACAATAAAACAAGTTGTGATTTTATCACATTAACGGATTAAACAATGAGGAGGATTGGAAAAATGGCAAGAGTTTACAACTTTTCCGCAGGTCCAGCAGTTTTACCTGAAGAAGTATTAAAAGAAGCTGCAGCAGAAATGATGGATTACAAGGGATCCGGACAGTCGGTAATGGAGATGAGCCATAGATCCAAGGTTTACGATACAATCATTAAGGAAGCTGAGCAGGATCTTAGAGATCTTATGAACATTCCTGACAATTATAAGGTATTATTCCTTCAGGGTGGTGCTTCACAGTTCTTCGCAGAAGTACCAATGAATATGATGAAGAATAAGAAGGCTGGATATATAGTAACTGGTCAGTGGGCTAAGAAGGCTTATCAGGAAGCTAAGATTTATGGTGAGGCTGTAGAGCTTGCATCATCAGCTGACAAGACATTCTCATATATTCCAGATTGTTCAGATCTTCCAATCACAGATGATATGGACTATGTATATATCTGTGAGAACAATACAATCTACGGTACAAAGTATAAGACACTTCCTAATACAAAGGGTAAGGATCTTGTATCTGATGTTTCTTCATGCTTCTTATCAGAGCCAATTGATGTATCTAAGTACGCTGTTGTATACGGTGGTGTTCAGAAGAATGTTGGTCCTGCAGGTGCTGTAATTGCTATTATCAGACAGGATCTCATTACAGATGATTGCCTACCAGGCACACCTACAATGCTTAAGTGGAAGACACAGGCTGATAATGATTCTTTATATAACACACCTCCATGCTACACAATCTATATCTGTGGCAAGGTATTCAAGTGGCTTAAGAAGATGGGCGGACTTGAGGTGATGAAGGAGCTTAATGAGAAGAAGGCTAAGATTCTTTACGATTTCCTTGATGAGAGCAAGATGTTCAAGGGTACAGTTGTTAAGGAAGACCGTTCACTTATGAATGTTCCATTCGTTACAGGTGATGAGGAGCTTGATGCTAAGTTCGTTAAGGCTGCTACAGAGGCTGGATTTGTTAACCTTAAGGGTCACAGATCAGTTGGTGGTATGAGAGCTAGTATCTACAATGCTATGCCAATCGAGGGCGTAGAGAAGTTAGTTGAGTTCATGAAGAAGTTCGAGGAGGAGAATGCTTAATGTTTAAGTATAATTGCCTTAATCCAATCGCGCAGGTTGGTCTTGATAATTTTGATAACAAGTATATTAAAACTGATGATATTAACGATGCAGATGGAGTGTTAGTAAGAAGTGCTTCAATGCATGAGATGGAGCTTCCAGAGAAGTTACTTGCTGTTGCAAGAGCTGGAGCTGGTGTTAATAATATTCCACTTGATAAGTGCGCTGAGAAGGGTATTGTAGTATTCAATACTCCAGGTGCTAATGCTAATGGCGTTAAGGAGCTTGTATTCGCTGGTATGTTATTAGCTTCACGTGATATCACAGGTGGTATCGACTGGGTTAAGAATAACGCAGCTGATGCAGATATCGCTAAGACAGCAGAGAAGGCTAAGAAGAACTTCGCTGGTACAGAGATCATGGGCAAGAAGCTCGGTATCATTGGTCTTGGAGCAATCGGTGTAAGAGTAGCCAATGCTGCTAAGCATATGGGTATGGAAGTATATGGTTATGATCCATATATCTCAGTAGATGCAGCCTGGAGCTTATCAAGAGATATTAAGCATGTAACTAACCTTGATGATATCTACAACAACTGTGATTTCATTACAATCCATGTACCTTTAATGGATGCTACTAAGAATACAATCAATGCTGAGGCGATTGATAAGATGAAGCAGGGTGTTATCATCCTTAACTTCGCAAGAGACCTTTTATGTGATGAGAAGGCTATCTTAGAGGGCATTAAGGCTGGTAAGATCAGAAAGTATGTATCTGATTTCCCTAACCCAACAACAGCTGGCCAGGATGGTGTAATTGTTATTCCTCATCTTGGAGCTTCAACAGAAGAGTCAGAAGATAATTGTGCTATTATGGCTGTTAAGGAGATGGTTGATTACCTTGAGAATGGTAATATCAAGAACTCTGTTAACTATCCAGCAATTGATATGGGTATCTGCGAGACAACAGGACGTGTAATTGTATTCCATAAGAATATGGCTAACATGATTGCTCAGTTCACAACTGTATTTGGTAAGCATGGTGTTAATATCGCTAACATGAGCAACAAGAGCCGTGGTGATGTTGCTGTTACAATGCTTGATGTTGATAATGAGTTATCAGAAGAAGTAGTAACAGAGCTTGCTAACAGCCTTGGTGTATACAGAGTACGTATTGTTAAGTAATAACAGATTAAGTTTGGCCCCGTCAGCAGACGGGGCTTTTTTGTTACAAAATAGTCTTTGAAATGAAAGCACCCTCATATCATAGAAATATGATATGAGGGTGTAAGTATATAAGTATATAGGATATTATTTATTAGCAAGCATCTTCTTGAGTTCAGCAATTTCAGCATCCTTGTCAGCAATTTTAGCATCTTTGTCAGCAATAAGATCATTATAATACTTATGAAAATCTCTCTGCTGACGAAGCTGGTCTTCGCGAGCCTCATACACCTGGCGTAGATGCTCTTCTTCAGAAACTTGTCTTATGAAACTGGCTGTTTCATTAAATATGGAATCCTTTTCTGCTATCATATACAATTCCTCCCAGGTGGTTGCCTTAAAAAACATTGCCCACAGGTCTCTGTGAGATAGACGGTCATCATCTGTTGCAAGATCTATATGGGTTAAGTCTACCATAGTCATACCAAATTTGCTAGTTAAGGGGTGGCCGTCCCTTTTGTTGGACATGCGGTATTCCGCACAGAATTTATATTATTGATTTGTTTATTTATTATTTTTTGTTTGTCATAGTAGTTGTGGATATGTGGGTAACTGTCACGAAGCTGATGCATAAGTTAATGTAGGAACTTATACACAGCTTCGTAATAAGACAGTTATCCACATACCCACAACTTCGACGATGGAAGAGGAGCCTTCGGCAATAGTATTTTTGTTTTTGGGATTTGTTATGGGTATATCTTATGAAAGACAACGAAAATACCCAGGGGAGAAAAAATAATAGGGTGGATGGGAAATTAAAATTTAAAATACCCGCACAAGTGAAATTTTTAGGGTAGGTGAAGAAATAAAATTTGAAATACCCGCACAAGTGAAACTTCGAGGGTAGGTGGAGAAATAAAATTCAAAATACCCTGTCAAAGAGCGTTTGACAGGGTATTTCGATGAGATATTTGATATATACCCTAAAAAAATCAACAGCGAGGGTATTTCAAAAAATATATACATATATACCCAGCTGAATCGAATCGCGAGGGTATCTTGATCAGATATTTGTTATATACCCTAGAAAAAATTATAGCGAGGGTATTTCGGAAAGAAATAATATATATACCCGGCTGAGTAGACGTGCATGGGTATTTAGGCAAGATACAATAAAAATACCCTCATACTATAAAGTATGAGGGTAGGTAGCTAACTTATAAATAATCAAATCTGTAAAATATATAATTTAACTAGTTAACTAGAAGCGGCGAGTAGGATCATTAACTGTATTCATGATATCGCCGAAGTCTGCCTTCATCTTATTATCATAATCAACAGCATTCTCGGTTGCGAGATCCATATACTTGATGAATATATCTTCAACATTCATTTTTTTCTCCATTGCAAGCTGCTGAAGGACAGGACGAAGCTTGTCAATCTGTTCTGAGATTCGAGTCTTCTCAGGATCAATATCTGGCATAACCTCTTCAGCATAGTTCATTATTCTTGTTAACATCTCTCTATCTTCAGCGTTCATTTTGACCTCCTGACTAATAATCATAGTATGTAGATAAAACACATATTAAAAAATGATTTTGCGTCTATACAAAACAGCATATATCTGTCCGCTAGAACTATTCTAGCTTCACGCAAAAAATGACTTTGTCTGCGTACATAAACAGTATTAATAATATACGCAAAAACAATTTTAACACTTGAGATATACAGTGTCAAAATGTTACTATAAATAGTGATTTTTGAAGCCAGCAAGAAGCGGCAGAGCATGAATCAAAGCTAATAAGCCAGC
>JAZLFL010000039.1:0-4244 GCA_045615825.1 Lachnospiraceae bacterium | reverse complement strand
ATTATGGAGAATGCCTTATAGTGCCTGGAATGACGGACTTGCATCTTCATGCTCCGCAATACACTTTCCGTGGTATTGGAATGGATTTGGAACTTTTGGACTGGCTGTCGACTCATACATTCCCGGAGGAGGCAAGGTATTCTGATATAGAGTATGCAAGAAAGGCTTATCGCTTTTTCTGTCACGATTTAAAGCGTGGGTTTACTACACGTGCTTGTATTTTTGCAACCCTTCATACGGATGCTACCGTTGAGTTAATGGATCAGCTGGAAAAAACGGGTGCAATTACATATGTTGGCAAAGTTAACATGGATAGGAATGGTGGGGATGCGCTTCAGGAGGCTGGTGCAGAAGAATCTATTGAATCTACCTTAGATTGGCTAAGAAAAATTGAAGGCAGATACAATAATACAAAACCGATTCTGACACCTAGATTTATTCCATCGTGTTCTGATGAGCTTATGAGAAAAATAGGTGAGCTTTCCGCAGAAAGAAAGCTTATGATTCAGTCGCATCTTTCTGAAAACAAATCGGAAGTTGCGTGGGTAAAAGAGCTTGTCCCTGAGTCTACGTCATATGCCAACGCGTATGAGATATTTAATACAATGGGGTCAAGTGAGCTTCCATCAATTATGGCACACTGTGTATATAGTGATGAAGAGGAAATGGAGATAATGAAAAGGCACGGAACATATATTGCGCATTGTCCGAATTCTAATATGAATCTGACGAGCGGAATTGCACCAGTGAGGAAATTCCTTGATGCAGGTATACCGGTAGGTATTGGAACTGATGTGGCAGCAGGCTCTTCTATGAATATGCTTCATACGATTCTTGATACTATTATGGCCTCTAAGATGTATTATCGTCTTGTTGATACAGATGCTAAGCCACTTACTTTTGAAGAAGTATTCTATTTAGCTACAGTGCTTGGTGGTAGTTATTTTGGTAAGGTTGGTTCATTTGAAGAAGGATACGAGTTCGATGCGCTAGTTTTGGATGATAGCGCAATGTACTCGATGAGAGAGCTGACTATTCGAGAGAGGATTGAACGAGCCTGCTACAACGATTCTGATTGCGTCATTCTTGAGAAGTTTGTTGCAGGAAATCATGTTTTTTCTAAGCCAAGAAGCAAATAACATTATAGCCCAAGAGGTAATTATTTGAGATTAACAGACCAGATAAGAAATAAGTTAATAGAGAATCCCGTTAAAGATATAATGGCAGGAATAATAGTTGCGCTTGTATCCTTGCCAATAGGACTTGGATATGCACAGATTGCAGGCCTGCCTGCGGTATATGGTCTATATGGCTCATTTCTGCCAATAATAGTCTTCGGACTCATGACGACATCCCCACAGTTCGCCATAGGTGTGGATGCAATGCCAGCGGCCATGGTTGGTGGTCTGCTTGCGGAAGTAATGATAGCCCCTGAGTCAGAGACTGCCATGCAGCTTGTGCCACTTATAGCATTTTTGGTAGCGCTGTGGATGATAATATTCTACTTCCTTAATGCAGGAAGAATTGTTAAGTATATATCTGCGCCAGTGCTAAGCGGATTCATATCAGGTGTTGGAGCCACCATAATACTTATGCAGATACCTAAGTTATTCGGTGGCACCCCTGGAACAGGTGAACTGTTAGTACTTATAGAGAACACATTGGGTCAGCTTGATGAGGTTAATTACCTATCACTGTTCCTCGGTCTTGGCACAATTATAATAATCCAGGCATGTAAGAAGATAATTCCTAAGGTGCCAATGACAGTAGTAATGATGGTTGTGGGTGCACTGCTTCAGGTTATATTCCATCTGGATAACTATGGCGTGAAGCTGTTGCCAGAAGTAGAAGCTGGATTACCTCATATCGTGCTGCCTAATATAGCAGTGATGAATGGCCATGTGATAGATGTAATGGTTGAGTCCTTCAGTATCGCGGCAGTTGTCATGGCACAGACTCTGCTTGCAACAGGAAGCTACGCAGCCAAGGGTGGCTACACAATAGATTCCAAGAAGGAATTACTGGCCTATGCAGGTATGAACATTGCCGGAGGCCTGGTTGGAAGCTGCCCAATTAATGGTTCGGTATCAAGAAGTGGCATCGCGGTATCCAATGGAACGAAGAGCCAGATAATGTCCATTACAGCGGGACTTGTTATGCTGCTTATATTGCTCTTTGGCACACCGGTGCTTAAGTACCTCCCGGTGCCAGTGTTAACCGCAATTGTTATGACAGCCTTAATAGGCATACTTGATTTCAAGATGATGAAGAGACTCTGGCGCGAGTGCAAGAGCGAGTGGGTGGTATTCATGCTATCCTTCATCGCAGTGCTTGTACTTGGCACAGTGAGTGGTGTTGTGGTAGGGTGCATGCTTTCCTTCTGGGAGGTCGCAGTCAGATCCGTTCAGCCGCCGACCTGCTTCGTTGGACGCATTCCTGGACATGGAAATTTCCATTCCATCGAGAGGAATTCCCATGCGCACCCTATAGTTAATACCGTCATATACAGATTCAGTGGCAATCTCTTTTTCGCTAATATAGATAAGTTCGAGAATGACATTATGGGAGCGATTAAGGATGATACCAGAGTCGTGGTGGTGGACGCCAGAGGTATCGGCAACATTGATATTACGGCGCTTGACAGGCTTGTTGCTCTTGATAAGAAGCTTGAGGCGATGAACATCAATTTCTATATCACTGAGCATGAGAGCTCGCTTAATGACCAGATAAGGCAGCTTGGCGGTGACCATCTGCTGGATAAGGGTGCGGTCAGACGTACAATTACACTGGCGCTGCGTGATGCGGGTATCGATAAGCCTTACACTCTTGAAGGTCTTGAAGCGGATGAACTGGACGGATACCTTGAGTCGGAGGAGAAGCTTGCTGAGTTCGAGTGGGCCTTTGGAGACAGAGCAGAGGAAAAGATGCAGCAATTAGCTGAGTCGACAGCGGAAGAGCTTAGAGCCTCTATAGCTGCGCATGATGAGCACATATCAGTGCTGGAGAGTCATGGTGCCATAACAAAGTGGGGTATGCTTGGTCTCTTTGATGAGCATGAGTTCTGGGATCATCTGGAGGCTAGAATTGAGAAATTATCAGAGGAAGATAAGCTATCTAGGGAAGATGTTGCATGGATTGAGGAGAAGATTGAGAAGCGACGTCACCTGGGAGAAGTGAGGTTAAGTGAGCTTAATCCGGATGCACTTAAGGTGCTGTCTAAACACCGTAAGAGAATACTGGAGCACCTAAGGAAAAGGTGATTTTGTCACCAGGTCCCAGTCCTAGTGCTGTGTGTCAGATTGCTAATAAAAAAGACGAAAGATGCATGACAGCTCTTTCGCCTTTTTAAATGCCTTAATATAGAATCCCATCATAATATTCAAGCAGGTATTTCACGCACCCACCATAAGTTGCTTCACCGATAATCTCGCCCTGAGCCTTCCAGCCAGAGTCACCGGCTTCTTTAGCAGGCTCGCGGAAGATTCGCTCGAACTCAGGTGATATATCCTGGTCATATAATTCCTTACTCTTCTTACGACTGTCAGCCTGATCTTCTTGAATAAGAGATATCAGCTTAGGTTGAGCATCAATCATTTCACGTGCCAGATCATCATCGTATACGTTAAGCATACTCCTGTTATAATCACTAGCCACATAGTAATAGAACTCCAAATATCCCGCATACTGCAGATATTTCGACTCGCTGTTAATACACGCCAGGATACTTAAGTACGTCGCCTCGTTCTCCTGATAATATCCTTTATGATGACTCTGCTCATGCGCCCACAACACTGGCGTGAACAGGTAATTATTATACTTGTTATACGACACCTCCATCGTGTACGGATACGTATACCCGCCAATACTCATCCACTCGAGAAAACATGAGCAATATGACGCTTTCGCCCTCGGATAGTAACCTTCAAGCAGTGGGTAATCATCAGAAATATTATTAAGTGCATCAGATATATCCGCCCTCAGATTATCAGATATCACAATACGTCCATTCTCATCACGCTCGATACTCTCCGCAACACTATTAAGCTGCGTGGCAGCGAAGTTTCTTAGTATCTGCAATTCATCAACCGAATAATCTCTATTAATCTCAGGCTTTACATCCAGATGCGGTGCCCTGAAAGGTATAATCCAGGTGGTCGTGTAGATAAGCAGTACAGTGCATACAATTGTAAAAAATACTGCAACATACTTTTTGACAAAAGCCACATAATTAGCCTGTTTTCTTA
>JAZLFL010000038.1:0-9300 GCA_045615825.1 Lachnospiraceae bacterium | reverse complement strand
ACCACGAATCATTCTTGACTTGGCATAGCATATAGTAAGATCCTTCTTGGCTCGTGTAATACCTACATACGCAAGTCTTCTCTCTTCCTCAACTGCAGTAGGATCCTCATCAAATATTGCTGATGAGCTTGGGAATACACCATCTTCAGCGCCTGCAATATATACTCTGTCGAACTCAAGTCCCTTGGCACCATGAAGTGTCATAAGAAGTGCAACATCCTTATCATCATCAAGTCTGTCAATGTCAGCAACCAGCGCAACCTCTGATAAGAAATCACTAAGTGATGGCTCTTCTGCCGTCTCATCATAGTCTGCCGCCTTGCTGATTAATTCATCGATATTCTCAATTCTATCCTCAGCATCATCCTCGTCAGACTCCTTAAGCTCATCCACATAGCCCGTAGTCTTAATAATATCCTCTAACAGTTCCTTGATGGATAAGAACTCCATCTTGCTTCTGTACACTCTTATACTGTTAACGAATCCATCCAGCTTTAGGGCCGTCTTACCAAGTCCCGGTATGTCAGACGCTGCACATAGTGCATCATAGAAGCTTATTCCATTGATTGATGCATACTCCGTTACCTTACCTATTGTTGTCTGACCAATACCACGTTTAGGAACGTTAATAATTCTCTTAACTGCAACATCGTCCACAGCATTATCAATAGTCTTAAGATATGCCAGCATATCCTTAATCTCTTTACGTGAATAGAAGTTCACTCCGCCCACGATATTATAAGGCATATTCTCCCTGATGAACGCCTCTTCAAGAATACGTGACTGTGCATTAGTCCTGTATAATACAGCACACTGGCTATACTTATACTCTCCCTTCCTTACAGCCTTGCCCATATCTGATGCGATATATTCGGCCTCTTCATATGCATTATCAAGCTGACGCAGATGGATACGGTCTCCCTTACCATTATCAGTCCACAGTGCCTTACTCTTACGTGCAGTATTATTGGCAATGACCGCATTAGCTGCATCCAGGATAGTCTGTGTAGAACGGTAATTCTGCTCAAGCTTAATCACCTTTGCTTCCTTGTATACCTTCTCAAAGTCCAAGATATTGCTGATGTTCGCGCCCCTGAACTTATATATGCTCTGGTCGTCATCACCAACAACACACAGATTACGGTATCTTGCTGCTAAGAGTCTTATAAGCTCGAACTGTGCGGTATTGGTATCCTGGTACTCATCCACCATGATATACCTGAATCTCTCCTGATAGTTGGCAAGCACCTGAGGGCACTCATTAAACAGCTCAATAGTCTTAACTATAATATCGTCAAAATCGAGTGCATTAGATTTCTTCAAAGTATTCTGATACTCAGTATAGAGCATGGCTATCTTCTCCTGACGCCAGTCACCCGAAGAATTCTCTGCAAACTCCTCTGGATCTATCAGTTCATCCTTAGCTGATGATATAGCTCGTAGAACTGCATTCTCCTTAAGCATCTTAGGATCAACGTTGAGTCGCTTAAGTATATCCTTCATTACGCTCTTGGAATCATCTGTATCATATATGGTGAAGTTATTATCGTAACCAATCATATCAATATGTCTTCTAAGAATTCTTACACACATTGAATGGAAGGTTGATACCCATACACTGTCCGCACCCTGGCCAACAATATCATTCACCCTGGTACGCATCTCTCCTGCTGCCTTATTAGTGAAGGTAATGGCCAGGATATTCCATGGACTGATACCACAGTCATCAATCATATATGCGATTCTATGAACGAGCACTCTTGTCTTACCAGATCCCGCTCCTGCCAATATAAGCACTGGTCCATCCACTGCCATCGCAGCTTCACGCTGCATATCATTAAGTGTATCTAAATATCCCACTTTAATCTCCTGATAATCGTGCAAAAGGGTGGACTTCCAAGGGAGTTGTCCATGTCATATATAATGACAAAGCGACTGTTCCCAGAAAATCCACCCCTGTATTTCCTATTACAGTTGCTATTAAGCTAACTGAGTTCCACAGTTAGAACAGAACTTAGCACCGTTAGTTGGTGTTCCACAGTTAGGACAGAACTTAGCACCTGGTGCTACAGCAGCCTGACCACCCATCATGCCGCTTTCCTTCATGCCCTGTACCATCTGCTGGCCCATTGCCATTCCCATCTGCATCTGAACCATGCTAGATGCCATGTTAGAACCGCCACCTGTTCCATTAGCCATAGAATCAGCCATAGCCATCTGTGTGTACTTGTTAACATCTCCGACCATAGCCTGAGCTGCTGCCTTCTCCTGCATCTTCTTAACTTCTTCTGGATAAGAGAAGCTCTCGATAGTGAACTCTGTGATAGAGATACCGATCTTAGACATATCTGCATCTAAGTCAGCTCTGATACCCTCAGCGATCTCACGTGCATATGCCTGGAGATTAAACATATCCTTACCTTCTCTTGTAATCCAAGACATAAGAGTCTGATCAAGATTAGCTGTAATACGCTCCTTAACATCTTCTACATTGTATGTATTCTTAATACCTGCAATCTTATCAATAAGTACATCGTGGTCAGCAATTTTGCAGCTGAATGTACCAAATGATCTGATTGGCATTCCACCTGGAAGTCCTGCTGCAGGAAGATTGATTGCATTCTTAGTTCCCCACTTAACTGTATGCTCCTTAGTATTGATGAACAGAATCTCTGCTCTGAATGGAGCATTGAAGCCGAACTTGAAGCTCTTTAATGTTGTAAGGAAAGGAATAATCTCTGTCTCGATATCATATGTTCCTTCATCCTCGAATACACCTTCTACAGCTCCGTTATGAAGGAAGATAGCATCCTGACCTGGACGAATGATAAGCTTTGAGCCCTTCTTAATCTCTGCGCTGTCATATTTCCAGAATAACTCGCCTTCCTTTGTCTCGTTCCACTCAATAACACTGAGTAACTGATTCTTAATAAATCCCATCTTATTTTCCTCCCATTAATACTATCTGTATTACTTCTTTTTGCCATCAGTATCCGGTTTAATAATTTCGTTGTAACCGTCTACAAGTTTTTCAATTAGTAACTTTTTAATATATACATCAAGTACTAACAATGTTATAAATGAAAACATTGTTAGTAACTGCTGTTCATCTCCCTCTGTATCTGGGAATATCTCAGATGCAGTCCTATAGGTAGTAAGCAGACTGTCCTTAATACTCTCAGTCATAGTCTCAGCTGTCATACGAATGCCTTCGTATACATCATCCATCGAATACTTACCATTACCGGACTTGAAGTACTTCTCCTTAAATGGTGTAATAACTGAATCAATATCATTAATGGATAATACATTCTTAAAGTAGTAAATAACTATAAGAAGATACATATGCTCCTTCGAATACTTCTTCTTAACTGGTGGAGGAAGTACATCGTTCTTGGCATAATTGTTAATCATAGTCTTGGTAAGTACCTTATCCTCACCCGGATTACGAGTTGTATTCTTAAGTCTGCTCTCCATGAATGTAGTTACCTGATCCATATACAGCTCGATATTAGGAATATCATCAGCCTTGATGAATTCCATCCTGTCAAGACTCGCCATTATACTGTTAATCAGATCATCATGGTCTAGTGTCATTATTTAATACCTAATCTCTTAAATACTGTCTCATATCCATCACAGCCATAATTAAGTGATCTGTTAACTCGGCTGATTGTTGCAGTTGAAGCTCCTGTCTTCTCTGCAATATCAAGATATGTCTTCTTCTGTGTAAGCATAGTTGCTACTTCGTATCTCTGTGATAATGAGATTATCTCATTAACCGTGCAGAGATCCTCAAGGAAATCATAGGCCTCATCCTTGTTCTCAAGAGCTAATATTGCCTCAACCATATGGTCTACAGCATCTGTGTGAATCTTCTTATTCATTATCCTTAACCTCTTTATTCTCTGATTCTTCTTCTGAAGCTGGCTCTTCCTTGATAACTTCTTCCTCTACATCAGGTGCTGCCTCTTCTTCAAGGCCCTTCATTGTAACCCTTCCCTGATACATTGCTGTCTCATCCATGGCAAGAAGCTCTGTCTCGATATCACCTATGAGCTTGCCACCTGCCTCAATCTCTACTCTGTGCGTTACCTTGGTATTACCAATAATTTTACCAGCAAGGATTAAGCTGTGTGCCGTTACATCGCCATGTACCTCACCATCAGGTCCGATAATGAGTTCACCCTTAGTCTCTACACCGCCGTTAATCTTGCCATCTATTCTTATTATTGTAGCATCTGATACGATGCCACCTCCAACAACTGTACCGGCTCCGATTATCGTATTCTCACCGGTAGCTCTGTTCTTATTCTTCCTTGCCATAACATCCTCCTTAGGTGATTATCCATTAATCTCAAGCAAATCTGTTGGATTAATATATTCACCATCCTTAAGCATCTGATATGCCATCTGTGCAGGATCTTCATTCTCCGACTTCATCTCGAAGAGAATTCCGCCCCTTACAACTTCATCGTCAACCTTAACCTTAGGCTCCGCATTCGTTCTGTACGAAGTAACGTAGCCGTTACCATGGTCAACCTGGACCTCCCAGCCATAATTAATCTCTTCCATAACCATGGACACTATGCCATCTCCTGCTGCAAGTACATAGGTACCATCACCTGCCGTAAATGCTAAGGTTGGCCTGCTGGTATAATCGCCATCAACCTGAACATCTTCAACCTTCTCATGAATATCAGCTGCTACTGATAATGGGAATCCTGTTGGAAGACTTCTCTCTGCTATAGCCTGTACCTCTTCATTCTTGTGATATACAGTCTCACTAAGTATTGTAATCTTCTCACTTAATGCTTCGTTCTCAAGAGTAAGTCTGCTGTTCTCTTCCTTAAGTTCTTCAATTGTAGCCATATAAGACACTTCACGATTAACAAGGAGCTCACTTCTGTAATTAAGAAAAGCCACGAAAACAATTATAGTGAATACAATTGCCAGTATAATCGTTGTCCAAAACCTTCTGGAACCATGTGTCGAACGTCTTGACTGTGTAGACTGTCTTGGATTATCCGAAATACGAACTACATAATGGTTCGTCTTGCGTCTACGCTTTTTCTTTTTCGTTCCCACTGGAATACCTCCATACAGAATAGTATTTTAACAGATTAAAGTGCATTAATCAAATTGTGTATGAATTGACAGATTTTTATGTACATCACAACAATATAGTGCTATATTTATATCTATGTTGTATACGCAACAAACACTATACTTGGAGGAAAAACAGATGATTAAAGGTACAGTTAAGTGGTTCAATAACCAGAAAGGATATGGCTTTATAAACGATGATGAAGGTCGTGATATCTTCGTTCATTACTCAGGTCTTAATATGGATGGTTACAAGACACTTGAGGAAGGCGCTGCAGTTGAGTTCGAATTAGTAGATGGTGCTAAGGGACCTCAGGCAGTTAACGTTTCAAAGCTTTAATTTTAGATATAATAAAGGCCCTTCACTTTTATAAGTGAGGGGCCATTTTTTATTCTGTTCTTCTTATTACTTCCTCAAAATCAAGTTCTCCACCGAATATACTAAGTGCACTTCCTATGGTAAAATCAATTCGACTAAAGCCTAATCTCTCTATTCTGTCTATGTCACTCATGTCACGAACACCACCGGCATATGTAACTGGCGCAGAGCTTACTTCTGACAATATCCTAATCAGATCCTCATCAATTCCCTGTTTCATTCCTTCAACATCAACACCATGAATAAGGAATTCATCACAGTAGTTCGACAGTTCATCCATCATATCTGCATTAACCTCAGTATCCGTGAAGGTCTGCCATCTGTCTACAACGACATAGTATTTATCGTCTTTCCTTCTGCAGCTAAGATCCAGTACCACATGCTCTTTTCCAACTGCCTTAACCAAAGCTTCCAACTTATCCCTGTCAAGCTTTCCATCTGTGAATATATATGATGTTACAATGACGTGACTTGCGCCTTCATCAATGAATTCCTTTGCATTATCTGCCGTGATGCCACCGCCTATCTGCATACCTCCTCTGTAAGTATTAAGAGCAAGTATTGCTTCCTTCTTAGTAGCCTCATATTCTTCAGTTCCTGACTTGTTAAGCAGAATAATATGACCGCCACTAAGGTTATTATCCTTATAAAGCGTAGCATAGTAGTCTGAATGAACATCCGATACAAAGTTCTCCTTTGCTCCACTATTGTCCTTCAGACTGCCCCCTATTATCTGCTTCACTCTTCCATCATGTATATCTATACAGGGTCTAAATCGCATTAATTTTTCCTAACTGTCCTTCTCAACTAAAAGACCATTTCTATATGCTGAAACCAGTTTCTTCAGCTGTTCGATTGTAGCTCTTAGCTCCACTCCCACATCGGTATCATCAACTCTGAGTCTTCCAATACTTACAGTTTCAACAGGAATGGTGTCATTAATAATATCTGTCTCGTTATGAATTGCTGCTTCCTTGCTGTCAAACGGCTCATGCGCAATCAGATTGATACCATGTGAATTAGCCACAAGTGTGTAGCCAGCAATTCCTGTCTTATCCTGATATGCCTTGGAAAAACCTCCATCAATAATAAGCAGCTTGCCACCACACTTAACAGGTGTCTCACCCTTCTTAAGCTCAACAGGTACATGACCATTAATAATATGAGAATGCTCCACATCGAGGTCGAACTCTCTCATAATCTTGTTGATTATCTCCTCATCTTCATTAAGACGATAGTATGCATTCTTAGTCTCCTTATGAGTAGACTTATCCTCAACGAAATATCTCTCGAAGGTAGTCATCTTATCCTTACCGAATACTGGAGAATAAGGCCCAGTCCAGATATACCATAGGATATCCTGTCCCTTAACCTTCTCAATTTTATCATTGGCATAGTAACCCATACGGGCATATTTATCTAATATGTCGTAGAGTGCCTTACCTGAATACTTCCTGCCGTATATCTCAACCTCTTTAAAGTTACCTTCTTCATCCATTGGCACACAGCCATGATAAAGGAGGTTGGAATTATGAACCTTATATAGTCCACCCTTGGAGAATAGGAACTTAACATGCTTCTGAAGCTTCTCACTGTGCCTGAATGCTGTAGCAAGCCTCTTAACAACCAGCGCCTCTTCCGCTGTAAGATTGTATGGGTCATCAGGATCAAGAGTAGGGAAATCGGTATCATTGAGTGCATATTCCACACCATCAATGGTTACTGTCTTCTTCTCATAGTTAATCTTATCAAGTAATAATCTGTCATCCATTCCAAACTCTGGATGTCTCTTGATTACCTGACCCTCAAGCTTGAACTGAATGATTGTAATAGCCTTATGTATCTTGGTATCAATATCAAGATCCCTTGTATCATATGTATCGTTATACTTAATGGCGAACCTACTGCAGTCAGTATCTGCGTAAGTCTTCATCGCAAACATTACAAGCGGAATCAGGTTAATACCATATCCATCCTCAATTGTGTCCAGATTGCCGTATCTTGCACTTGTTCGTATAACGGTTGCAATACATGCCGGATGACCAGAAGCTGCACCCATCCATACCACATCATGATTACCCCACTGGATATCAAGTGAGTGATACTTGGATAATGTATCCATGATGATATGTGGTCCCTTACCCCTGTCGTATATATCGCCAACTATATGAAGATGATCAACTACCATTCGCTGGATCAAATAGCACATGGATGTAATAAGATCCGGTGCACTGCCAATGCTTATGATGGTATTAATAATCTCATTATAGTAAGCCTGCTTATCTTCTACCTCGGCTTTCTCAGTAATAAGCTCCTCGATTACATATGCAAAGTTCTTAGGAAGCGCCTTACGGACCTTTGAACGGGTATACTTGGATGATGATCTCTTGGCCATCTGTACAAGTCTGTGCAGTGTAATAGTATACCAGTCATCTAAGAATTCCTCGTTCTCCTGAACTATCTCAAGCTTCTCCTCCGGATAGTAGATTAAAGTCGCAAGACTTCTCTTGTCATGCTCAGTAATGGTATTGCCGAACTCCTCATCAATCTTACGTCTGACAGCGCCTGAACCGTTCTTCATAACATGATTGAACTGCTCATATTCGCCATGAATATCCGTAAGGAAATGCTCAGTACCCTTAGGTAAGCTTAGGATTGACTGCAGATTAATAATCTCAGTCGAAGCCGCCGCGATAGTTGGGAACTGCTTAGCCAAAGTCCTTAAATATGTTAATTCCTGTGTTTCCATCTCTTCCCCTGTTTGCTCACAATTTATTAGATAAAAAAGGACATCTAAATACCAAGTACTGTTCTACTGGATACTTATGATGCCCTGTTCCTTCAATATAATGACGGATTATAAAATGCCGTACTCCTTCATAACCTTAGCAAGAACCTCTGCATGCTCTGGCTCCATCTCAGTAAGAGGTCGTCTAAGTGGTCCAACCTCCTTACCCATAAGGTTCATAGCCTTCTTAACTGGGATTGGATTAACCTCTGAGAATAAAGCATTGATAAGAGGAATTGCTCTGATCTGCTCCTTAGTAGCTTCAGCTACCTTACCATCGAAGTAAAGCTGGCAGATATCATGTGTCTGCTTAGGAGCTACAATAGCAAGAACTGAGATAACACCCTTACCACCAAGTGAAAGTGTAGGAACGATAAGTGCATCCTCACCAGAGTATACATCTACGCAGCCATCAGCAAGTGACATAAGGTTAGCGATCTCTGACATATTGCCTGTTGCATCCTTAACACCAACGATGTTCTCAACTTCCTTACAAAGCTTAACAACTGTTGCTGAAGTCATAGTACATCCTGTTCTGCCAGGAATATTGTAAAGAATCATTGGAATCTTAACTGAATCAGCAATCATCTTGAAGTGCTCATATAAGCCCTTCTGTGTAGCCTTATTGTAATATGGTGTAACAACTAAGAGTCCATCAACACCAAGCTTCTCTGCTTCTGTTGAAAGATAAATAGCTGTCTCTGTACAGTTAGATCCTGTACCTGCTATAACTGGTACTCTGTGATTAACATACTTAACACAAGCCTCGATAACACTTAAGTGCTCCTCATGTGTAAGTGTTGCAGCCTCACCTGTTGTACCACATACGATAATCGAATCGATACCACCATTAATCTGGTCCTCGATAATCTCAGCAAACTTCTCGTAATTAACAGATCCGTCTTCGTGCATTGGTGTAATAATAGCTACACCTGCTCCAGTAAATAATGACATTTTAGCTCCTCCATGTATGTAATTATAAAAATATGCATAATAATAGATTTTTTTTAGATTACCATTCCCATAT
>JAZLFL010000037.1:0-17313 GCA_045615825.1 Lachnospiraceae bacterium | reverse complement strand
ATATTTCACTTTATCAACCGGTGATATGAATGACTTAAGTGGCCTTACATATATCTTATAATCACCGTAAAGTGCCTGGTATACTACCATCTCCTCCTCAGTCTCAGAATGAATCGCAACCGCCATAACCTTATACAGATTACCCTTAAAATGCTTATAAATCTCATTAGCCTGTGGCTTCATAAGTTAATACTCCTTTCGAGCAATGTTCTTATTTCTCTTAGAAGGCTGGCTGCTCTCGATAATTAGCAGCTCCACGCCAAGCTCCGGCTTAATATTACCACTTTTAACATCGTAATCGACCTTGGCACATCCCTCTATAACCTTCTTCATCTCTCTTATTGTGAAGCAGTCTATCTGTGGCAGATACTTGCCAACGATATATGGCGACATTCCCATTGTAGATGCAATAACCGCCTTACCCATTCCGTTAGCCTTAAGATCTGCAATCTGTAACATTGTGATGAACTGCCTGTGTATTAATGCCAGAATGCCGAAGGGTGATTCCTTCATATTAAGAAGGTCCTGATACATCTCCAAAGCCTTAGTCTGATTCTTAAGTCCCATCTGCGCAATCATGTCAAAAATGCGGTTACTAAGAATCACTGAGCACACTGCCTTAATGTCATCCTCCGTAATGACATCCCTTCCATATGTATATGAGAACAGCTTCTCCAGTTCAGTGCTTATATTGAGCATGTCTGTACCAACCGTCTCAAGTAAGATATCCAGAGTATGCTCTGTCACGCGCTTGCCTTCGTTCTTCATCCTGCCGGCAATCCACTTCTTAAGTGTAGCATCATTCTGAACCTGGAATTCAACGCATCGGCCAACCTTTGATATGGCCTTATATAACTTGGTCCTCTTATCAACATTAGCCTCTATAAGTACAATTACAGTACTCTCTGGAAGCTCCCCGGATATATATTCAGCTAACTTGTCATTATTACTCTTAACAAAGTCTGTATTCTCTAAGAACACAACTCTTCTGTCTGTGAAGAAAGGCATGGTCTCAGCCAGATCTATTACCTCAGCCACATTGACATCCTTACCCTCGAAGTAGGAATAATTCATCGTATCATCATCAGGAAGCAAAGCGCTACGAAGCCTGTTCTTATACTGAATACGCAGGTATGCTTCATCTCCATATAGCAGATATACCTGTTTAAATGTCTGGTTTGAAATATCCTGAGCTAACTGCTGCATACAATCCCTCTCACCACTATGCAAACTACACATATAAATATATCAAAAATACGCAGACTTAAAAAGTGCCAGGAGTTTAATCCTGGCACTTAAACAGTCTAATGAATATTAATGATAATATTACTCGATTACACGAATCCAGCCTTCTGGAGCCTCAATACGTCCCATCTGAATGCCTGTAAGTGTATCATAAAGCTTCTTAGTAATAGGTCCCATCTCATCCATACCGCTTGGTAAGCAGATCTCCTTACCATGGTCAACGATCTTACCAACTGGTGAGATAACAGCTGCTGTACCACAGAGACCACACTCAGCCATATCTGGAAGCTCATCAAGGAAGATTTCTCTCTCCTCTGCCTCAAGTCCAAGGTAATCCTTAGCAACCTGGATAAGTGATCTTCTTGTGATTGATGGAAGAATAGTATTAGACTTTGGTGTAACAACCTTGCCATCCTTAGTAACAAAGAGGAAGTTAGCTCCACCTGTCTCCTCAACCTTAGTACGTGTCTGAGAATCAAGATACATGTTCTCAGCATATCCCTCTTCATGCGCTGTAACGATTGCATGTAAGCTCATTGCGTAGTTAAGACCAGCCTTAATATGACCTGTTCCGTTAGGTGCTGCTCTGTCGAAGTCACTAACCTTGATTGTAAGTGGCTTAGCGCCGCCTTTGAAATATGGTCCTACTGGTGTAGCGAATGCTCTGAACTGATAATCATCAGCAGGCTTAACACCGATAACTGGATTAATACCAAACATATAAGGTCTGATGTATAATGAAGCACCTGATCCACATGGAGGAACCCATGCAACATTAGCCTTAACGAGCTTATCAATAGCATCTAAGAATCTATCTTCTGGGAATACTGGCATCTCAAGTCTCTTAGCTGACTCAGCAAGTCTTGAAGCATTAAGGTCTGGACGGAACACAACTGTCTGTCCCTTCTCTGTTGTATATGCCTTCATACCCTCGAATACTGTCTGTGCATACTGTAATACGCCTGCACACTCGCTCATTGTGATCATATCATCTTCAGTAATGACACCATCATCCCAAGCCCCATTAGTATAGTTAGATACGTAACGGTAATCTGTTTTCATGTAGCCAAATCCAAGATTAGCCCAATCGATATTTTTCTTCTCCATAATATCAAGTCCTTTCCTTTTATTTTCTCCTCAAAGCGTCGTAGAAAGGCGCTTTCTTTATTTTAACCTTAAGTTATATAAATGGCAAGAGTTCTATCACGAACACCACCACGCAGGCAAGTACCGCTACCTTGAAAAGGCTTGCGCCGAACCACGCAAGTGCAATAGCTGCAACAAATGCTACACCTGCTGCCACAGGACTCTCTGATGCCTGCAGCATCGCCGGGAAGGTCATTACCGCAAGAGTTATATATGGCACATAATAGAGAAACGAGCGAATAAACGTACTCTTAATTTCCTTACGTATAAGCGTAAGCGGAATTACCCTGATGAGATATGTCACGAGCGCCATAATCAGCATATAGATGTATATATTGCGTTCCATGTCACACCTCCTTCTCGTAACCCGCATAAGGATCATCCTTAACCGGGAAAAGAATAGCTGCGACTGAGGCTATGACAACCGTGAGGATTATCACCCTCATTCCAGCTGGTATTCTGGATATAAATGGTGCCCACTCAAATATACCGCTTGCAATCATTGATATGATTATAAGCACTCTGATTAATTTATCTTTTCTCGCAGGCGGAATGATTATCGCTATAAACATTCCGTATAATCCAACACTCAGTGCACTTACAACATTGGCAGGCAAAACATTACCAAGTAATACTCCGAAATAAGAGCCAAGGCTCCATCCCGGAACAGTTAAGAGCATGGCACTGTATATATAAACAGGGTTTAGCTTACCCGGAACATTAATAGCTATACCAAAAATTTCATCTGTCACAGTATATCCAACTAAGAACCTGTGAAAAAATGGTGTCTTAAGATCAAACTTCTGTGACAATGCTGATGACATAAGCATATATCTTGCATTAGCCACAAGAATCATTAATGCCATCTGAAAATATGATGCTCCACTTGCAACAACTACATATCCCGCATACTGACCTGCACTGGCCAGATTAGTCATACTTGATACGAGAGTCTGGAGAGCTGTAAAGCCAGCATTTCTTGCTGCGATACCAAGAGTAAAGGCCACCGCAAAGTAACCTGTTGCGATGGGGAATCCATCGCGAAGTCCATTGCGGAAGGCCTGTTTATTAGTCCACATTTTAATTAAAATACCTTAAGAATAGAATCAACATCCTTACGCTTTGGCATTACTGCGTCTTCTACTCTCTTTCCTACGCTTATTACTGCTACAACCTGCTGGCTGTCTGGAATCTCTAAGATAGTTCTTAATGCCTCACCATCTCTGATTCCCATTACGAGTGTATCATAACCCATCTCAGTAGCCTTAAGTAAAAGGTTCTCATTCTGAAGACCAAGGTCATATGCACCCCACTGATCACCTAACTCATTATCTGGATTACCCTCTCTGTCGAATCCAGCTCTCTTCATCTCAAATGTTGTAATAATTAAAGCAGATGAATTAGTAGCGCTGTTAACATTGAATGCTGGAAGCGCCTTATCAAATACTTCCTGCATCTTAGCTGGATCTATAACTGCATAATATCTTGCTGTCTGAGAATTCTTCCATGAAGGAGCTAACTGTGCACACGCAACCATCTCCTTAATCTCATCAACTGTAATAGTAACACCAGCCTCATAAGCTCTGATACTTCTTCTTGTATTAACTGCCTGCATTAATTCCATGTCTGTAACCTCCTGTAAAAGAAACGGTAAGATTAAATAAACTTCTTAATAGCCTTCTGGAATTCCTCAAGAGCTGCATTATCTCCATCCTCTATCGCATGATAGATGCAGTGTGATAAGTGCTCATTGATTATTTCCTTACCAAGTCCGTTAAGCGCAGACTTGGATGCAGACAACTGCATAAGCACATCGGCGCAGTCTTCATCATTCTCAATCATGAGCTTAACATGCTGAAGATGTCCTATTACCTTAGCCAGTCGATTCGCCTGACGCTTCTTCTCCTCTGGAGAATGGAAGTGTCCGTGATCATGACTATGCACATGATCATGATGATCATTGCTATGGTTATCTGTATTATGCCTGTCTGTACTCTTAATCTCTTCGCTCATAGTCCTTACCGTTAATTAATTGCTCTCTCTATTATAAGGTATAGACGACTGAAAGCATAGAGGCAATTCCAGATGACTACCCTCAAGTAATGTTCTGTCTGTAAGAATCTCCTTAGCCGGACCATCCGCCTTAATTCTATGCTCATCTATAAGGATAACTCTTTCACAGGTCTCATAGATCATATCCAGATCGTGGCTCGCCACTAAAAGAGTCTGATCCATGGTATTAAGATTATTAATAAGCTTACGTCTGTTATAAGGATCAAGTGTAATCGATGGTTCATCCATCAATATAATATCAGGATTCATTGCAAGAATTGTTGCAATTGCTGCCATTCTCTTCTCACCACCTGACATTCTCATATTGGATCTGTTCTTAAGCTCCATGATACCCATTTTGCTTAAGGCAGCGTCCGCTGCTTTCTCTGCATCAGTGGCACTTAAACCATAATTCCTTGGTCCGAATACAAGGTCATCATACAGGGTTGGCATGAATAGCTGATTATCTGAATCCTGCAGAGCGAAGCCAACTCTCTTGCGTATGGCTTCAAGATTCTTCTTATTAACCTCTAAGCCTCCCACCTTTATATCACCATCCGCGTAAAGCAAACCTGTTAACAGCTTAAAAAGTGTGGACTTACCAGTTCCATTAGCACCTATGATACCAACTCTCTCACCAGTATTTATTGAAAGAGTTATATTCTCTAAAACCTTACTTCCCCTGTCATATGCAAAAGAGACATTATTAAGTTCAATTATCTTGTTACCAGTCTTAGTCATATTTATAAGAATAAATTACCAATTAAATTAGATACATTAATGAATCTGAAAACCAGGCTTAGTGCGATAATAACTACCGCATACAGAATGTCAGTCGCATCAGCTTTACCCGTATCAGCGTATGCGAATTCATCGTTAAATCCTCTGAGTCTCATACTACCATATAATTCGTTAGAGCGGTCCACGCTTCGCAAAAGAAGCTGTCCTAAAAATGACCCCCACGCAGCGATATTAACGCCCCTCTGACCTGGCGCTCTTAAGCTGTATGCCGTCCAAAGTGTCGATGCCTCCGTAAGAAGAACACTTATATATCTATAGGTCAACAGAATGAGAGAAACAATCACCCCTGGAATGTGGATGCTTCTAAGTGCCATACATATGCCATCAATTCCCGTTGTCGCTACCAGGAGGAACGACATCATAAGTGCAAGCAGGGATTTAAGCATCAGCGTAAGAAGACTTATCATTCCTTCAGACAGCACAAAAGCCCCTATGCGGACTGCCGGGGTATTATTAAGTATCGGATTCCAGATTCCTACTGCCAGAATGAATGGAAGGATGATTCTAAGCTTATAGAAGCATACCCTCATCTCGATACCACTAAGGGTAAAAAGCATAACAGGTATCAAAACCATCGGAACCAGTGCTGGCAGGCTGGATATGTCAAAGGATATCACTACTGCTATATATACAATTGTCGCAACAAGCTTAGCAAGTGGATGTCTTGTATGAACAAATGAGCTGCCTTTCGACAGCTCATCCATACTCATAAGTTCCATCATTGCTGATGTAATTCTATTCATTAACAGTCTGTTTCTTCTTTCTTATATTACCACTAATGAAGCATATGCATGCAGCAAACACTGCAACAATTGCTGAACCAAGAATACCAGATACTGTTGTACCAGCCGGATTCTCACTATCATTACTAAATGCATAGTCAGGAAGGAAGGCTGTCTTCTCCTGAACACCTGCTGCCGCCTCACTTATAGCACTGCTTACACCGAACTCTTCCTCATCAAGTCCCATATTGGCACTATAGCCCTCTTCCTCATTACCAAAGAGCGACCACTCGAGACCATCCGGATTAGAGCTGGCAAACTGTGAACCAATACCACCAATCAATACTACCAGAACAGCAAGGATGATTACAACATTCTTAACCGACATTGCTTTCCTGTCAGTCTTAAGGGTAACACCACTTAAGAGCTCTGGTCTGGTCTCGTGAACAAAGATTAGAAGTGCTGCTGTGATAATACCCTCAACGAGTCCGATTGCCAGATGAATTGGCTGCATGAGGCCTGCGAAAGCCGCAAACGGAAGCTCTGTAATACCAGAAGCCAATGTCTCTATACATACCGAGAAGGCTCCAAGCTGAAGTGTAAGCACACATCCCAAAATCGAAGCAAGAGATATCTTAAGTCTTGCATTAGAAATCTTACTATTCATAATAGGACGATATATCAGGTAATACCCAATAAAGCATCCATAGAAGGCCATATTCCATACATTGGCTCCATACGCCATAAGACCGCCATCTGCGAAGAATAAGCACTGGATAAGAAGTATTACAGCCATCGAGATGAATCCTGCCTCTGGTCCAAGAAGGGCTGAAAGCATCAGACCACCACACATATGTCCACTTGATCCTGTTCCAGGAATTGTATAGTTAATCATCTGACCAGCGAATACAAATGCTGACATTACTCCCATTACAGGAAGCTTCTCTGTCATATCCTCTTTATTAATCTTTGCAACCGATAATCCCGTTGTTACTCCACTTGCAACATACATAGTTGCTGCGACTGTAGGCGCCAGTAAGGCATCTGCCATATGCATAATAATTACCTCCAAGCAAAAAAACTCACACGTTACCTTAGTAACGCGTGAGTTAATTGTATCAGTATTATTTATATGTTGTAAGCTCCCCGGGGGGTTGTTTTTATAGAAAATTTTAGAACTCGAACTTCTCAACAATTGCCTTAAGTTCGTCAACACTTGCAACAGTATCACTTGTAAGCTGGTAGTTATCACTTGTAGCACCAACAACGGATGTTGTCTTATCAGCGATATCATTAATACCAATTGTTGTCTCGCCAATACTTGTCTGAATATGTTCAACGGCTGATGCAACCTTAACAATAGCTTCATTCATCTGAACATTCTTAGCAGAGATTGATTCCATCTCTTCTCTGAATGTATCAGCATCTGCCATATACTGGCTACCTAACTGATTGAAGTTATCGTAGTCTGCAAGAACACTGTTCTCAAGGAAGTTAGCTGTCTCTTCCATGCTCTGAGTAATATTAGAAACGGCCTTATTAATCTCTTCTGTAATAGCATCGATATCAGTAACTGTCTCCTGAGTTCTGTGAGCAAGTGTACTAATTTCACTAGCTACAACTGCGAAACCTCTACCAGCCTCACCAGCTCTAGCTGCCTCAATTGAAGCATTGAGCGAAAGAAGACTTGTCTGATCTGATACTTCCATGATTGAGTTGGTAAGCTCGTTAATCTTAGAGATTGCCTTAAGACCTTCGATAGCCTGATCTGTCTTCTCCTTGATCTGTGAGTATACTTCTTTAGTATGCTCAATAGCCTGCTGTGAAGACTCCTGCATGTTCTTAGCACGACCGGCAATCTCAAGTGATGCCTCGGAACCTGTTGCTGCTTCCTTCTCAATAGCCTTGAACTGATATGTCATCTCAGTAACCTGATCTGTCATGAAGTTAGTCATCTCAGAGATCTCAACTGTATTAGCAACAAGCTGCTCTGTAGTAGCTGAGTTGTCTGTACAGTTAATATGTACTTCGTTACTAGCCTTCTCAAGAAGCTCCATGTTAGCCTTGATGCTGTCGTTAGACTCATCAATCTTCCTAACAACTTCATGTAAGCTGTTACTCATATCCCTAACAGCACGGCTGATGATACCTGTCTCATCAGGTCTGTTACAAAGCTGATCCATATCCTCTGGAAGCTGAAGCTTAAGCTTCGCTGTCTCATTAATAATCTCTGTCACTCTGTTAAGAGGCTTAGTAAATCCATTAACAATGAATAATGTAATGATGACTGCAACTACAAGGATGATTATGATAATAGCTAAAGCTCTGTATACAAGTACATTAACGGATGACATCAGCTCTGCACCTGAAGCACACATGATAATCATTGACTTACTTGTAGTAATGTAGTAGCTGGCGTACATCACTTCGCCATTCTCCTCATACTCAAGCGTACTATTACCTTCTCTGATAGTTCCCTTATTGAACTGAGCAGTAATCTCCTGAATCTTCTTATTCTTGTTAGGCTTGCCTACCATACTCTCGTCTGGATGATATCTTACAAGACCCGCCTTATCTACAACGTAGCTGTATGAATTAGGAGCACCATCAACCTTAAGCTCTGCAAGTGTTGCAGCATACTCTTCTGGTGCAAGAGGCTTCTTATTATTCTCCTCCTCTGCAATTCCAACTACTGATCCATATGAGCTAACGATATTGTTCATCTTACCATATGAAGCATCAACGATAAGTCCTCTTGCATAGCTAACCATTGAGATTGCTACAAGAGTAGATGCTATAACGATACCGGCAATGACAAGAACAATTACCTTAACCTTAATAGAATTCAACTTGTTAAAAGTAGCTGCCTCATTCTCTTTCTTGGCAGCCTTCAATGCTTTCTTCTCTTCCTTGGAAAGCTTTGGCGCCTTATTCTCCTTCTTGGCAGCCTTTAATGCCTTCTTTTCCTCCTTGGAAAGCTTTGGTGCCTTTTCAGCTTTCTTGGCAGCCTTTAATGCCTTCTTCTCTTCCTTAGAAAGCTTTGGTGCCTTAGACTCATTTAAGTCGTTAGAAACCTTATCTTTTTTCGCAAGTTTCATCTTCACTACCCTCCAAAATTAATATCCCCAGATATTACACGTACATATATTTTATTATTAATATTGACTTAAATACATTCACTTTTTTGATATTTACACAACAATACCCCCAATTTTTTATTTTTTTTAAATTGGGGGTATAATTCTTGCTATTCAATTATATATTATTGCTATTTACAGTTTCCAAACATCCTCATTGTACTGCTCGATAGTACGGTCTGAAGAGAAGAAACCAGCCTTACTGATATTAACAAGCATCATCTTAGCCCAAAGCTTACGATCTTCGAATGCCTTGTAGATATCTTCCTTAGCCTGAACGTATTCCTTGAAGTCAGGGAATGTCATGAACCAGTCCTTATTAAGAAGCTCATTGTATAATCTCTCAAGGTTCTCCTTGCAGCCAACAGCCATCACTTCATCACTAATAATGAAGTCTACAGCCTTCTTAAGATCCGGATCTGCCTCATAGTAAGCACGTGATTTATAATCAGCTCTCTCATATCTGTCGATAACTGTCTGAGAATCCTCACCGAAGATGAAGATATTGTCCTTACCAACCAGCTCAGCAATCTCAACATTAGCACCGTCCTCTGTACCGAGAGTTACAGCACCGTTTAACATGAACTTCATATTACCTGTACCAGATGCCTCCTTAGATGCAAGTGAAATCTGCTCTGAAATATCACATGCAGGAATAAGACGCTCTGCCATTGTTACATTGTAGTTCTCTACCATAACAACCTTTAAGTACTTATTCACGTCTGGATCATTATTGATGATCTCTGATAAGCAAAGGATTAAGTGGATAATATCTTTAGCAATAATGTAAGCTGGAGCAGCCTTGGCACCGAAAATAACAGTGATTGGACGTCCTGGCTTCTTGCCTGCCTTAATCTCGAAATACTTGTGTATTACATAGAGCGCATTCATCTGCTGACGCTTGTACTCATGAAGTCTCTTAATCTGGATATCAAATACAGAGTGAGAATCTACAGCAATTCCCTGCTCCTTAAGAAGGTAAGCCTCTAACTCCTTCTTCTTGCCATGCTTAACTGCAAGCAACTTATCAAGTACAGCCTCATCATCAACAAATTCACCAAGCTTCTCAAGCTCATCTGCATTAGTTTTCCATCCATCACCAATAAGCTCTGTAATTAAAGCTGAAAGCTCTGGGTTACAAGACATAAGCCAGCGACGGAATGTTACACCATTAGTCTTATTGTTGAACTTCTCAGGATATAACTTGTAGAAGTTATTAAGCTCTGTGTTCTTAAGAATCTCTGTATGAAGATATGCAACACCATTAACACTGAAGCCATAGTGGATATCCATATGAGCCATATGAACAAGACCATCCTTAATGATATATGTGCTCTCGTCCTTAATTGTAGCTCTCACCTGGTTATCCAACTCTCTGATGATTGGCATAAGCTGTGGTACAGCCTTCTCAAGGAAGTGGATTGGCCACTTCTCATGAGCCTCAGCTAAGATTGTATGGTTAGTATAGGCGCAAAGCTTAGATACAATCTTAATTGCCTCATCCATTAAGATACCCTCTTCCTGAAGCTGACGAATAAGCTCAGGAATAACCATTGATGGATGTGTATCATTAATCTGAATTACAGCATAATCTGCAAGGTCATGGAGGTTAGATCCCTTCTCTAATGCCTCTGCAATTACAAGCCTGGCAGCGTTACTTACCATGAAGTACTGCTGATATACTCTAAGGATTCTTCCCTTATCATCTGAATCATCCGGATATAAGAAAAGTGTAAGATTCTTAGCAATCTCTTCCTTATCAAAATCGATGCCATCCTCTACAATGCTCTCATCAACTGTCTCAATATCAAAAAGGTGAAGCTTTGTAGTACGGTTGTTGTAACCAACTACATCGATATCATACATAACTGATTTAACATCGAATCCACCGAAGTTAACTGTGTAAGACTTCTCAGTCTTCTTAAGCCAGCTCTCCTTAGTAATCCATGGATTAGGAACTTCCTTCTGAAGATTATCCTCGAATACCTGCTTGAAAAGTCCAAAGTGGTAATTCAGTCCAACACCGTCACCATTAAGGCCAAGTGTTGCAATTGAATCAATGAAACAGGCCGCAAGTCTTCCAAGACCTCCATTACCAAGTGATGGCTCAGCCTCAATCTCCTCGATCTCTGCAAGGCTCTTACCTGCTGCTGCAAGCTCTGCCTTAACTTCATCATAAATACCAAGGTTAATAAGGTTATTAGATAAAAGCTTACCAATAAGGAACTCTGCTGAAATGTAATATAACTTCTTCTTACCCTTGTTAGTTACCTTATCCTCTGCAAGCTCCTTAGTGTGGATCATAAGTGCTTCATAGATCTCAGCGTTAGTACACTTCTTAAGCTCCTTGCCGTACTGCTTCTTAACAATCGCTTCTAACATGTTACTCCTCCAATCAGTCAAAACCTATATACGCAAAACACGAATTCAAAAATCCCAGAAGCCGCATGACTTCTGGGATAATATCTGCAAAATTATCTCTTGCTGAACTGAGGTGCTCTACGAGCAGCCTTGAGACCGTACTTCTTACGCTCCTTCATACGAGGATCTCTTGTAAGGTATCCAGCCTTCTTGAGTGTTGGTCTGAACTCCTCATCTACAACGAGAAGTGCTCTGGCGATACCATGTCTGATAGCACCAGCCTGACCTGTATATCCACCGCCCTTAACAGTAACCTTAACATCATACTTGTCAAGTGTATCTGTAGCTGCAAGTGGCTGACGAACGATTACCTTAAGTGTCTCAAGACCAAAGTACTCGTCGATATCTCTCTTATTAATTGTTATATTTCCCTTACCTGGTACAAGGAATACTCTAGCTACTGAGCTCTTTCTTCTACCAGTACCATAATACTGAGCTGACTTCTTAGCCATGTCTATATCTCCTTTCGAATCTTACTAGAATGTTAATACCTCAGGCTTCTGAGCTGCATGCTTGTGCTCTGGACCTGCGTAAACAAATAACTTCTTGTACATCTCTCTTCCAAGAGGTCCCTTTGGAAGCATGCCCTTAACTGCGAGCTCAATAACTTCCTCTGGCTTCTTAGCAAGCTTCTCACGAAGAGTTGTCTCCTTCATACCACCAACGTAGTCTGAATGATGATAGTAAATCTTCTGATCAAGCTTCTTGCCTGTTACAGCAATCTTCTCTGCATTGATTACAATTACATAATCACCTGTATCGATATGTGGTGTGAAGATAGGCTTATTCTTACCTCTTAACACCTTAGCTACCTCTGAAGCAAGACGACCAAGTGTCATGCCAGTAGCATCAACTACATACCATTTTCTATCAATTGTAGCTGGGCTAGCCATAAATGTCTTCATAGTATTTCCTCCAATATATTAACTTCAACCTGTCAGTTTAAAAGAAAAAATGTCCGTAAAATCTTCAAACCGACTAGTTTATCGTGAACACCTTCCGGCGAACACATCTTGTAAGTGGCCAAATTCCTGCTCTTCGGGGCTAATGAAGTGCATAAATCCAGTCGCACACTGATGTATTATACGATACGCCACCTGGTGTGTCAATCAGTTTTTTATTTTATTTATGCAAAACTTAATGCGACTTACACATCCTTAATATGCACAAGCGTGAGCCCCTGTGGCGGAGCTGTCGGACCAGCTTTCGTTCTGTCCTTAGCATCCAGAATGTTGGCGATATCACTGGCAGTAAATCTTCCCATTCCCGCATGCACAAGTGTACCTGCAATAATTCTTACCATATTATATAAGAAGCCATTGCCTGTCACCCTTATCTTAAGTACTCCGTCGTCAAGGATCTGCTCTCCTCCATCTATATGCATATCCGCATCAGTGCTGTTACCTCTTGGCCCGGTAATGACATCAACTGAGAATATCTCCCTGACATTACTAAGTGCCGTTCCATTAACCGAACAGAAGCTTGTGAAATCATGTTCACCTAATAAATACTTGGATGCCTCCTGCATATTGGTCAGATTCAGTGGTCCCCTGACATGCCATGAGTACCGTGCAAGAAGCGGGCTTGCCACTTCACCGCAGTCTATAACATATTCATAGGTCTTATATGTACTGCACTTCCTTGGATGCCAGGTCCTGTCGACCTCTTTTGACGATGTGACACGTATGTCATCTGGTAGATTGGAATTAATTGCAGCAAAAAAGCGTTCAGCCGGTATCGTAGACTCTGTATCAAACACAGCCCTGTTGCACAGTCCATGTACGCCTGCATCAGTTCTGCTTGCACCAATGACTTCGATGACTTCTCCAGTCAACTTGCTTATGGCTCTATTAAGTTCGCCTTCAATGGTATTACCATTGTCCTGAACCTGCCAGCCATGATAATTAGTACCATCATATGCAACAACAATAAGAATCCTACGCATATCTGTTCACTTTCCCCTTAGGGAGTTACCGTTACACTTATCTGCTGTTCAGGATGCTTCTCTGCATACTCGCTGAGTGTCTCTGAGGAAGTAAGCATCCTTGTTAATGCTGCCATTATAATGATAATAACAGCTATAATTATGATTCCCTTAAGGGCCTTATCATTCATGTTCTTCATATACTTAAGGAATCATTCTTGTTGCTACAACTCCTGCAACAAAAACGAATAATATAATATATCCGACATAGTCCGTCTTAACATACTTAAGAGGCTTCATCTTGCTCCTCTTATCTCCACCCTGGTAGCATCTTGCTTCCATAGCCATTGCAAGATCATTAGCTCTTCTGAATGCTGAGATAAATAATGGCACAAGTAGTGGAATCAGGCTCTTTGCTCTCTGAATGATATTACCGGAGTCAAAATTTGCTCCTCTTGCAATCTGTGCCTTCATAATCTTATCTGTTTCATCCATAAGAATAGGAATAAATCTTAATGCAATTGACATCATCATTGCTATCTCATGTACTGGCACCTTCAGCTTTTTTAGCGGACCAAGCACGCTCTCTAATGCATCTGTGAGCTGATTAGGTGTTGTGGTAAGTGTCATAACACTCGAGCCCACTATAAGATATACAAGTCTTATAGCCATTGTGGCTGCTGTTCTTGCGCCTTCCCTGGTAATAGTAAGCTTCCATATATGAATCCATGCTTCACCTGGTGTCATAAACAGATTAAACGATACTGTAATAACAATCAGGAATGCAATTGCCTTCATACCTTTAAGCATAAACTTAACTGGTACTTTGGATAGCTTAATTACACCAATCAAAAATGCAGTGGCTACCAGATAGCCCCATATATTCTTCGCAATAAACAGCGTGATGATGTACACAAATGTACCTATTAACTTAACTCTTGGGTCCAGTCTGTGTATGGCTGAATCAGCCTGATAGTACTGGCCTATAGTAATATCTCTTAACATTTTATCTTCTCAATGCTGCAGCAATTGTATCGGCAGCTTCCTTAATAGTTGTCGCTGATGTATCTACTTCAAGTCCACTCTCTCTAAGGGCTTTGGTGATATATGTTACCTGTGGTGCTGCTAATCCCATCTCTTCAAGCTCATGTGTATGCTTAAATACTTCACTAGGCACATCATTATATACAAGCTTGCCCTTATTCATAACAAGAATCTTATCGACATAATTAGCCACATCTTCCATACTGTGACTTACTAATACTATTGAGATATGCTCCTCATCGTGGAGCTTCTTAATCTGGTCCAATATCTCATCTCTTCCTCTTGGATCAAGACCTGCTGTTGGCTCGTCAAGTACAAGAATCTGAGGCTTCATGGCAAGTACACCTGCAATGGCTACCCTTCTCTTCTGACCACCTGATAAATCAAATGGCGAAGAATAGAAATAATCATGCGAGAGTCCAACCGCTTCAAGAGCACTAAATGCCCTGAGCTCTGCCTCCGCCTTGGTAAGTCCCATATTCTTAGGCCCGAAGCACACATCATCGAATACGGTAGCTTCAAAGAGCTGATGCTCTGGATACTGGAATACCAGTCCCACCTTCGAGCGAAGCTTTCTAAGGTCATATCCCTTCTCAGAGATATCCTCACCATCAAAGATCACTTCTCCATGTGTTGGACGAAGCAGTCCGTTCATGTGCTGGACCAGTGTGGACTTACCAGATCCGGTATGTCCTATCAGTCCATAGAACCCTCCATCTTCAATTGTAAGATTAATATCCTGTAATGCTGCTGATGGCAGATTGGTATCCGCATCATACATAAAGCTTACATGATTAAAAATAAGTGACATATTATACCCTCATCTTAGTAAGATGATCTATTAATTCTTCTGTAGTAAGTATTCCGTCTGGAAGATTAATTCCTCTATTCTTAAGCTCATAGGCTAGGAGTGTTACCTGAGGAACATCTAATCTAAGCTTCTTTAGTTCCTCCACTCGGCTGAAAATCTCTCTTGGAGTACCTTCCATTGCAACCCTTCCAGAGTCCATTACGAAGACTCTGTCTGCATGGATAACCTCTTCCATGTAATGCGTAATAAGTATGATAGTTACCTTCTCAACATCATTAAGAGCTCTTGCCGCTCTAATAACCTCATATCGGCCATTAGGATCAAGCATGGCTGTAGGCTCATCAAATACAATGCACTTAGGATGCATCGCTATAACTCCTGCAATGGATACTCGCTGCTTCTGACCACCTGATAACTTATTAGGCGAATGCTTACGATACTCCCACATCCCTACAGTCTTAAGGCTCTCCTCAACACGTGCCCATATCTCTTCAGTAGGTATACCAAGATTCTCAGGTCCGAAGCCTACATCCTCTTCAACAACCTGTCCAATAATCTGGTTATCCGGATTCTGGAATACCATTCCTGCTGTCTCACGTATCTGCCAGAGACTATCAGGATCCTTTGTATCCTTACCATCTACCCATACAGTACCCTCTGTAGGCATGTTAATAGCATTAAGATGCTTAGCGAAGGTAGACTTACCCGAACCATTAGAACCAAGAATTGCTATAAATTCTCCCGGCTTAATCTCAAGGCTCACATCATCAACTGCTCTGATAATACCTTCTACATTACCATCATCGTCACGCTTGATATATTCAAATGCTAGTTTATCTGTCTTAATTAAATTCATAACTAGTTTAGTATACAAAATATTTACGTTTACCGCAATTAAAAATAACCAGGACCATAGGTCCTGGTTATCTATCGTATTATCTTAATTATACGAGCTCAAGAAGTACTTCCATAGCTCCGTCACCCTTACGCTGACCAATCTTAACGATTCTTGTATAACCACCGTTACGTGTAGCGTACTTTGGAGCGATCTCGTCGAATACCTTAGCTGGCATATCAACTGACTTTGTGTTCTTCTTCTTACCTGCAGCTGCTGTTGGAACCTCTGTTACAGGAACAAGAGTCTTAAGCATCTGACGACGAGCATGAAGTCTTGAAGGAAGGTCCTTCTTAATCTCCTTGTCGATCTCATCGTAAACAGTAACCTTCTTACCATCTACAACTTCCTTAACTCTCTTTCCGTCCTTATCCTTACGAGCAACCTTAGCCTTAACAGTAACTGTCTCGAAGTTATCCTTCTCCTTGATTCCAAGTGCGATGATACCCTCAGCGATCTTCTGAACTTCCTTAGCCTTAGCCTCAGTTGTTACAATCTTTCCATTATAAAGAAGTGCTGTAACCTGATTCTTAAGTAATGCTCTTCTCTGATCTGATGTTCTGCTTAACTTTCTATACTTTGCCATTTTTAACTCTCCTTATCTTAACCATAATGCCTGTGGACTTACTCATGGTTTGGCTGGATGCGGATATATGCCTTTGGTCTTACTATATCCGTAATACAATAAATTACTCTTCCTCGCTTGGACTAAGCTCAAGTCCAAGATCGTCTAACTTAGCAAGAACCTCATCAAGTGACTTCTTACCAAGGTTACGAACCTTCATCATCTCTTCTGGTGTCTTAGCAACGAGCTCCTGTACTGTGTTAATACCAGCACGCTTAAGACAGTTGTATGAACGAACTGAGAGCTCAAGCTCATCAATGCTCATTACAAGTAAAGTCTTCTCGCCAACCTCTGACTCCTTCTTAGACATAACCTGAAGATTCTCTCCTGCGTCTGAAAGGTCGATGAATAAGCTTAAGTGCTCATTAAGTACCTTTGCTGCAAGGCTTACAGCCTCATCTGGAGTAAGTGTACCATTAGTAGAAACATCAAGTGTAAGCTTGTCATAATCTGTAATCTGACCTACACGTGTGTTCTCGATTGTTACGTT
>JAZLFL010000036.1:0-2895 GCA_045615825.1 Lachnospiraceae bacterium | reverse complement strand
CATAAGTAATCCTGGTACATTCTTATCACAGTTAGGAATACATACCATTCCGTCGAATCTGTGTGCTTCCATCATACACTCTGTACTGTCAGCGATAAGATCTCTTGTTACAAGTGAATACTTCATACCAACATGACCCATGGCAATACCGTCACATACAGCAATTGCTGGGAACATAATTGGTGTACCACCTGCCATGGCAATACCAAGCTTAACAGCCTCTGTAATCTTATCAAGATTCATATGGCCTGGTACTATCTCATTATAAGAGCTGACAACAGCGATTAATGGCTTGTCCAACTCCTCCTTAGTATAACCAAGTGCATTGTAAAGCGATCTGCCTGGTGCAGCCTGCTTACCTGATTTAGCTTCATCACTTCTCATTTTAATTCCTCCAATAATCAATATATCAATTACTTAATTCTCTCTGCTACCAAATCACCCATGCCAGAGCACGATACCTTCTCCATACCCTCTGACATAATATCAACTGTTCTATAGTTCTCTGTAAGAACCTGATCTATAGCATCCTCAATTGCCTTAGCCTCTGCATGTAAATCAAAGCTGTACTTAAGCATCATAGCCGCACTGAGTATTGTAGCAAGAGGATTAGCAATATTCATTCCTGCTATATCCGGTGCTGAACCATGACTAGGCTCATAGAGACCGAACTTAGTATCATTCATACTTGCAGATGCTAACATTCCAATCGAACCAGTTACCATGCTTGCTTCATCTGATAAGATATCACCGAACATATTCTCAGTAAGGATAACATCGAACTGGGCTGGATCCTTTACAAGCTGCATAGCACAGTTATCAACTAACATATGCTCCAAAGTAACCTCTGGATAGTCCTTAGCAACTTCCTCAACAACCTTTCTCCAGAGTCTTGAAGAATCTAATACGTTAGCCTTATCAACACTTGTAACCTTCTGTCTTCTGACCTTAGCTATCTCGAAGCCCTTAATGGCAATTCTTCTAATCTCGCTCTCAGAATATGTAAGAGTATCTGTAGCCTTAAGCTCACCATCAACTTCTACAGTTGTACGCTCACCGAAATACAGACCACCGGTTAACTCTCTCATAATCATCATATCGAAGCCGGCTGCACTAATCTCTTCCTTAAGTGGACATGCACCACGTAACTGTGGATATAATACTGCAGGTCTTAAGTTAGCAAAAAGATTAAGCGACTTACGTAGTTTCAGCAGTCCTGCTTCTGGTCTTTTAGATGGCTCTAACTTATACCATGGAGATGTTGATGTATTACCTCCAATTGATGCCATTAATACAGCATCTGAGGACTTACAGATATCAATTGTCTCATCTGTAAGAGGAATACCATGAACATCTATTGATGCACCACCCATAAGAACGTCTGTATACTTCATCTCATGGCCATAAGTAGCAGCAACCTTATCCAAAACCTTCTTAGCCTCAGCCATAATCTCTGGTCCAATGCCGTCGCCACCAATACAAGCTATATTCAAAATCATATAATTAACCTCCGTTATGAATATGTAAAAATAGGCGTGAGCCAAACTCACGCCTATAATCTTATCATAATCTCAGATATCTATAAAATATATAACATTTATAGTTTTTATAACCTGTAGTTATGCCTCAGCCTTCTCAACCTGGCTGATCGCTGCCTTCTGCATTGGAATACGGCAGTTCTTATTATTACCGAACTCAACAATTACTGTATCCTCCTGGATATCAATAACTGTTCCATAGAAACCACTTGTTGTAAGTACATAATCACCAATACCAAGTGTGCTCATTAAAGCCTGATGCTTCTTCTGCTCGTTCTTCTGTGGACGAATCATCAGGAAATACATAATTGCTGCAAAGACTATAATATAAACAACAAGTACAATACCTGAATTATTAGCCATAACCTCGTTCATCTTTAATCTCCTTATCAAAATCAATTTGTGTTCATTTCACACGAACTAATATTACATTATAAATGATAACTAATCAAGTAAATTACCTACTAATCCCATTCATACAAGCCGCTTAGTTAATCAATAGGTGTGTTCATTGATTCAAGTGTTTCCTTTTTATACTGGGCAAATCTTCCCTCATCAAGTGATAATCTGATTTCTTCCATAAGCTTGTTGTAGAAATAAAGATTATGGATAACACAGAGTCTCATCGCAAGCATCTCCCCGGCTACCATAAGATGTCTTATATATGCTCTTGAGTATCTCTTACATGTCGGACACTGGCATCCTACTTCAATAGGTCTCTCATCTCTTGCGAACCTGGCATTCTTAATATTAATCTTGCCATGCTTTGTATACAGATGACCATGACGTGCATTTCTTGCAGGATATACACAGTCGAAGAAATCAACACCTCTCTCAACACCCTCTAAGATATTAGCCGGTGTACCAACACCCATTAAGTATGTAGGCTTCTCCTTAGGAAGATATGGTACGACCTCATCAAGAATATGGTACATCTCTTCATGGGTCTCACCTACTGCAAGACCACCAACAGCATAACCATCAAGCTCAAGCTCAGATATTCTCTTTGCATGCTCGATACGGATATCAGGATATACAGCACCCTGATTGATACCAAATAATAACTGATTAGGATTAATAGTATCCTCTAAGCTGTTAAGACGGTCCATCTCAGCCTTACATCTATGCAGCCATCTTGTAGTTCTGTCGACTGATGGCTGAACATAGCTTCTCTCGGCCTTGGCCGGTGGACACTCGTCAAATGCCATAGCTATAGTCGAAGCAATGTTTGACTGGATACGCATACTCTCTTCAGGTCCCATGAAGATAATTCTTCCATCCACATGCGAATGGAAGGTAACACCTTCCTCCTTAATCTTACGGAGGCCCGCAAGCGAGAATACCTGAAATCCACCCG
>JAZLFL010000035.1:0-4225 GCA_045615825.1 Lachnospiraceae bacterium | reverse complement strand
GCCAGGGAAAGAATCGATGATTCCAACAATCTCAGGTCTTACATCCACATAAGTCTTCGAGCTGTCAAGAGGACTGTACCTCGAATACTCAAGCTTATCCCCCACCTTAAGGTCATACTTGCGGGCAAGGTTGCCTGATATCAGCACGCCGCCCGGATTGAGGGCAAGATCATTAAGGTAGTGGTACCAGTGCTTATCATTAAGATTAGGGTCAAGGCTTGCCACCTCGCCGAACTCCTTGGTCTGAATGGCCATCAGAGTATGACCCTTCTCGATCTTCTTATCAATAGTAATATCCGTATTATCGTCAATAATAACCCTGGTCTTCTGCACTACGCCAAGCTCACTTAAGCAGTCGAATCTTGTAATATCCGGCTCCTTATAGCTCCACAGCATGCCGTCACCAGACCTGATTACATTAAGCTTCCATCTCTCCTGTACACATAAGTCAGTTCCGGTATTATATTCCGTACGCCTCTCCATATTCTCATTAACAGTACGCGCCAGGTTGGCATTAAATATTCCCATGGCAACCGTCATAACAAGGAATACCGAGATGAATCCCTGTCTCTTCCTGTTACGGATAATCTGCAGGAAGGTAACATAGGTCGCAGGCTTCCATCTGTTTCGTCCGATAAGATTAACAAGTCTTATCAGATATCCAAGCAGCCTGAGAAGCAACAGACCACAGCCAAGTATGAACATCGAAGAATCAAGGAAGAGTACCGGATCGATTCCCTTACCCTCGATAATCTCAACCGCCATGAAATCCTTCTGCTTGTTGTAGTTATACAGGAAATAACCGGTGATCAGAAGAATCGCCAGGTCAACGAAGAACCGCTCCCACGCAGGACTTGCACCACCGCCGATTCGAAGCATCTTCCTCTCAGTAATAGTGAGCTTGGTAAGACTGATAACAGGAAGCGTCATGAATGCCACCGCAAGCACAAAGGCAATCATCATGAAGATAAGCATACTTGCCGTCGGCTTATACACACTTACATCCTTAAGCGAGAATGACAGGAATGCATTCGTACCTGCAGCAAGTTTACATAACAACACTCCAAGCCCCATACCAATCGCACTGCACACAAGGGCAATAAGCGACGACTGAAGCACATAAAGCCTTATAATCCTTCCACGGCTGATACCCCTGCTCTTAAGCATGGCAATCTCCGTCGTCTCCATCTCCAGAATCCTAGCCGAGATCATATACAGGAACAGCAGAAGCAGCGCCACAATCGGAAGCACGAAGGTCACAAGTATGATACTTATGCTCCTCTCCTGATGCCCGTACTCTGACAGAATCTCTGAGAAATTATCCTTATAATTATCATTAGAATTATGTAAAAGTGACAGCGACTGAGTCACTCTCTCCACATTACTGCTGTTAATCTTCCTGTAATCGAACATCAAGGCAACATCATATTCTGTTGCAATTGTTCTCTTATCAGCAATTATCTGCTTATAGTCATCCTCTGATATGAATACCACTTCATCATAGGAAGACAATCTGTTATGCCAGAAGTAATTATCCTCTTCCTTCTCAGCGATAACACCGACAATTACTGTCACAAGCTTGCCCTTATCAGGTGTAATACCTGACTGAAAGGCCAATGTCTCACCTACGGACAGACCATGAGCATCCATTGCAGCCTCTGAGATGACAACAGGAATCGCGCCCTTACTTAAGGCATCCTTCGCCATCTGGTTAACTGACGAGCCGGCGTCCTCAAGACCTACACCGAATACTACCTCTGAATACTGTGATAATTCAGGAATAGTACCATAGCTTAATCTGATTGTCCTGCTGCCAAACGTCGTCTCCACATAATCATCATGCGAATATATAATCTTCTGGGTATTAACGACAGGAGTACTGATCGAATCCGTTATCTTAGCCACATCCCCGTTAACAGCTTCCATTATATCTTCATAAGAAGGCACTTCCTCAATGAGTAACTCAGCGTGAGAACCAACCACCACAGGGAATACATCCGTATCCTCAGCACTATCTATAAAAAGAGACTGAATCAGACGATTCAAGCTGCCTTCCCTGAACATTGGATATATGCAAAGGAAGCCTGATAACAGGATTACTCCTATTCCCAGACAGGTATTCAGCAATTTTTTATTGAATATTTTATGTCTTATAAATTCAATCATCTTAAACCTTACTGAACTGTGTTGCCATTTCCAGTCTTAGCTAACACATCACCTACAGATACTCCACTTAACACATACACTGTTGTATTATTACCAATTCCAAAGCCTGCACCAATGTTAATATATCGCTTAACAAGTTCGTCGCCTTCGATTTTCCATACGAAAGGAATCTTCTCACCCTTGGTCTTGCTCTCCTCGTAGTTAACCACGCTTCCATCAAGCACAATCGATTCTGGCATACTAAGCTCGATAATATCGATGTTGCAGGAATTCAGGTTAACCTCATCGAAAAACGCTGCATCATCCATCTTCACATTAAAGGCTGTGGATGAATTGCCGCCGTTAAGACAGAAGGCCACATGCGCGCGGTCCTCATCGGTAAACGCGAAGGCCTTGCCCTCATAGGCGCCATTAATAACGGTGCCAGTGTACTTCTTCCCGGTCGTCTTGTCCGTAATCTCGACCTGTTGACCGATATACGGAAGACTCACGGCCTTGCTGATTGATATGGAAGCAAGCGAATCGGACTCCTTGGTAACAGACGCAAGCAGATAATTCTCGCCACCAATCTCAGTCATCTTGCCCTCGGTAACATATACTCTCGATACCACGCCGTCATCCTCAGCGATAATGCTGATGTCGCCCTGGCCGTTATTATTCTTCTTAAGCTTCTTCTGCTTCTTTAAAAGCTTACGCAGGCTGTCCTCATACTCAAGGGCACTAATCTGCTTCTCAAGCTCTGCAATCTCCGCCTGATGTGTATATACCGCGCGGTCGCACTCGATAATATCTATATCACGCTCGCTAAGCGTATTATGATCCTTGCCCTCCTCGATGGTCGTAAGAAGCCTTAAATTGCTCGTCTTGAGGTCCGTTATCTGCTTGTCCGCATCTTTAATCATCTTGGCGAAATCAAGCTGCACATGATTAATCTGCATATCAACCTCTTCAAGCTCGGCACTGCCACCACCGCTGTCGATAACCATTAAGGTATCTCCCTTACTCACCTTAGTGTCGGTCGCGACGTTAATCGCCTTGATTTTACCATTAGCCTTGGTGAAGTATGCCTTATTGATGATCGCTGCCTTCTTCACGAACTTACCCTCATTCTTCTGGGCAAAACTGCCTGCGACTACCTCCTCCTTAGCGTAAGAGGCTGGTGCCATCGATTCCTGGCTGTAGTAGACCTCCTCGCCCTCGGCAAGGCCGCTTATAACCTCGGCGTAAAAGTCATCTCCAGGTCCAATCTCGATGCTGCGCTTCTCAAGTGAGTCACCCTCGCCGCGCACATATACATACGAACCACTCTCATCGGTATTGATGGAATCACGGCCGACTGTTAATACATTATTCCTCTGATTAAGCTTAAAGCAGACAGGGATGGTGTCGCCGACGGTCAGATTAACCGGCTCATCCGTCTTATATCTGACATTAGGATAGTTCTCCTGGACCTTGGCAACCGTAATCTCCTGAGGAGTAAACTCATACTCCGATACAGGGACCTGTCTGCCGTTAATAAGCGCATACTTCTCCCCATATCTCTTGTAAGGGTCGTTGCCAATATTAACGCCTTCAAGCTCGATGTAGGTGTCGTCGTAGTCGGCAATTATGATAACTGCCTCATCCTTGATGACCCTGCTCTCCCTTGAGGTGTCCTTGATATACATGACATATCCTGAGTGCCTGGCTGTAAGAGTTGCCTCAGCGATATCCTTATTAAGCTCCTCCATCTCGTGGTTGTAATAGTCAAGCATGAAGGTAGTGAGCGTACTATCGTAGAGCTTATTCTCTTCTTCCTTGCGAATCTCGGTTGTGAAGCTGGACGCTCCTTCGTCATTGTAGGCATAGAGGGCCGACTGACGTCTGGTATTAAGAATCTTGATATTCGTATCATGGATCTGATCCTTTAAAGCCTGCTCCTTAATTAAGAGCTCTGCACTTGCCTTAAGCTCCTCTAATTCCTCAAGCATAGTCTCTGTATCTGCAACTGCAAGCACCTGGCCTGCCTCAACATAATCGCCAAGATTACAGGTAATGTCCTTAATAGTTGTGGCACGCT
>JAZLFL010000034.1:0-6065 GCA_045615825.1 Lachnospiraceae bacterium | reverse complement strand
GGGGACTTGAGTATGGTCCATGTGGTCCTGACTCGGAGATGTTCTATATTGCAGATGTTCCAGACTGTGGTCCTGATTGCGGTCCTGGTTGTTCCTGCGGTAAGTATACAGAGCTTGGTAATGATGTATTTATGCAGTATGAGAAGCATAAGGATGGACATTTAACACCACTTGCCAAGAAGAACGTTGATACAGGTTGGGGACTTGAGAGAAACCTTGCATTCCTTAATGGTTCTAAGGATGTATATCAGACAGATCTCTTTGTTCCAACAATCACATATATTGAGAAGGCATCTGGATATAAGTACAACGCAGATGAGAAGATGACTAAGTCTATGAGAGTCTTAGCTGATCATATGCGTACAGGAGTTATGCTCATTGGTGATGAGGCTAAGCTTTTACCTTCTAACTCAGGTGCAGGATATGTACTCAGAAGATTAATCAGACGTGCAGTAAGACACGGAAGAGCACTTGGTCTTAAGAAAGAGAATCTTATCGCAATTGCAACTATATATATTGATGAGGTATATTCAGAGGCATTCCCTAATCTTGTAGCTAACCGTAAGTTCGTGCTTGATGAGCTTGATAAGGAAATCGTAAGATTCGAGTCTACTCTTGAGAATGGTATGAAGGAGTTCACTAAGATCTTAGATGAGAAGAAGAAGGTCGGTGCCAAGGAGATTGATGGCAAGAATGCATTCCGTCTCTATGATACATTTGGATTCCCAATTGAGCTTACTGTTGAGATGGCTGCAGAAGAGGGCCTTACAGTTGATGAGGATGGCTTCAAGGCAGCAATGGAAGAAGCTAAGCAGATGGCGAGAGATAATGCTAACTTCTCTCAGAAGTCTGATGAGAACGCTAAGACTTTCGAGTCAATAGAAGGCGTAAGCGAGTTCGTTGGCTATGATGCTCTTAGCACAGAAGCTAATATTCTTGCAATCGCTGCTGACGGTGCATTGGTTGATACACTTGTGGCTGGTGCAGAAGGTATGATTGTAACAGATAAGACAACACTCTATGCTACAATGGGTGGTCAGAGTGCTGATAAGGGTACTATTAAGACAGCTGATGGAGAGTTTGCTGTAGAAGATGTTGTTAAGGTAAGCGGCGGTAAGATTGCTCACATCGGTAAGGTAGTATCGGGTGAGATTAAGAGTGGTAAGTGTGAGACTGTAGTAGAAGCAGACAGACGTGCAGCTATCTGCTCTAATCATACAGCAACACATCTTCTTCAGGCTGCACTTAGACAGGTACTTGGCGAGGATGTACATCAGGCTGGTTCATCACAGGATGAGAGCAGAACAAGATTTGACTTCTCTTATGGCCAGGCTGTTTCGAAAGAAGATTTAGCTAAGATTGAGGCAATTGTTAATGCCAAGATTGCTGAGGATATAGAGATTGTTACAGATGTAATGAGCGTAGAAGAAGCTAAGAAGAGTGGTGCCATGGCACTCTTCGGTGAGAAGTACGGCGCTACTGTTAGAGTGGTTAAGGCTGGCGATTTCTCTAAGGAGCTCTGCGGTGGTACACATGTTGCTCATACAGGACAGATTCAGAACTTCAAGATTATGTCTGAGTCAGGTGTAGCAGCAGGCGTACGTAGAATTGAAGCTATCACAGGCGCTAATGTTATTGCATACTACAACAAGCTTGAGGTGGAGCTTAATGAGGCAGCTGCAATTGTTAAGACTACACCAGCAGCACTTCTTGACAAGCTCAATGCTTTAATGAAGGAGATTAAGGCACTTAATTCTGAGAATGAGTCACTTAAGGCTAAGGCTGCTCAGTCCGCACTTGGTGATGTAATGGATCAGGTGGTTGAGATTAAGGGTGTAAAAATGCTTGCAACTAAGGTACCTGGCGTAGACATGAATGGTCTTAGAGATCTTGGTGATCAGCTTAAGGAGAAGCTTGGCGAGGGCGTTATTGTTCTTGCATCTGATAAGGATGGCAAGGTTAATCTTGTTACTATGGCTACAGATTCTGCACAGGCTAAGGGGGCTCATGCCGGTAATCTTATTAAGGGAATTGCAGCGCTTGTTGGCGGTGGCGGTGGTGGCCGTCCTAACATGGCACAGGCCGGTGGTAAGAATCCAGCGGGCATTGATGCGTGTCTCGAAGAGGCTAAGAAGGTTGTAGAGAGCCAGTTAGCATAATAATAAGTTTTTATGAGCCCTGTTTTTTGCAGGGCTCTTTTTGACAGACGGAAGGATTTAATGAAGTGAGTTATAGGAAAACGATTTTTAATGTTATTGCCCTTGCTGCGGTTATTATAATATTTGTCGCTGGATGCATTATAGGTATTAATAAGCTTGGGACTTTTAACAGATACTTCGATTCTAAGGATGCGTTTGAGGTACTTGTAGATTCTGAAGATGTTGATGCGCTGATTGAATTTATTGCAAATGATGACGACGTTATATACAAGAATGAAGTGATAGCTTTAAGGGCTTATGAATTGATCTATAATAGTGCCAAGAACGAAATGAAAGAGGGAAGTATTCACACAGCCTATGATATGCTTGGGGTTCTTCCTGCAGATTATGAGAACGTAAAAGAATTAAAAGAAAAGATAGAATTCTATATGCCATTTGATAAGAAGTATACCCATGCATATACTCCATATAAGCTAAATATTAAGATAAATATTGATCCGGACAGCAATGACGTATATGTTAAGTGCGCTGAACAGTCGCTGCTTAATAAAGTGATTCCATATGGCGCAACTAAGATTGTAAATAAAGATAAAAAATACAGCATAAGCTTTGATATGGAGACTTGCGAGTATCAATTTATTGTTAATAATCATATATCGACGCGTTCGGGCAAATACAATCATTAACAAGCATCCTGTTTTGTGATGAAGCTTACTGTATTGATTTATTTTGCTAAAATGCTTGACGTTTTTGAAATAAACAGTATAATTAATATCGTGCATGTTTAGAAGTATGCATAATAACCCAAGATCAGTCGAGCTTATGGGACTGAAGGGAGGTCAGGTTTAGAATGTCTAATGTAATCGTAAAAGAGAATGAGACTTTAGATAGCGCATTACGTCGTTTCAAGAGAAGCTGCGCAAAGGCTGGTATCCAGCAGGAGATCAGAAAGCGTGAGCATTACGAGAAGCCAAGCGTAAGACGTAAGAAGAAGTCAGAAGCAGCTAGAAAGCGTAAGTATAACTAGTATTATTAAGCCCTCGGATTTATCCGGGGGCTTTTAATTTTGCTTCTTTATGAGGCGACTGTATAGTATAATAACCATATGATTATTTTGATAGTGATATTGATTTTAGGTTTATTCTTTTTGGCAGTCGATATTATTGATATCAATAGATTCGTTATTAAGGAATATAATCTTGAATCTGATAAGATTGATAAGGAATTTAATATAGTGCTCCTTGCTGATATGCATAATAAGGAATTTGGTAAAGGGAACTGTAAATTAGTCAAGGCGATAGAAGATATTAATCCCGACTTTGTGCTTGTAGCTGGGGATATGCTTACAGCGAAGCCTGGTAAGGATTATTCCAATGCACTCAGATTCTTTGAGAATATGAAGAATGGGCCTGTGTACTACGGGCTTGGTAATCATGAGTACAGAATGAAGATATATAAGGATCAGTATGGTGATGCTTTTGAAGATTACACAGAGAGACTTCGTGAGCTTGGAGTAGAAGTCCTTGCGAATGATTATATAGATATAGAAGGAACCGGTATAAGAGTTCAGGGACTTATGATAGACAGAAGCTACTATAAGCGCTTCGAACATCACGAGATGACAGGCGAATATATTGCGGAGACAACCAGTGAGATTGATTTAAGCAGGTATAATATCCTAATCGCACATAATCCGGAATATTTTCCTGCTTATGCGCAGTATGGTTCTGATCTGATAGTCAGTGGACATGTGCATGGCGGTATAATGAAGCTTCCATTTATTGGTGGAATAATATCACCCAAGCTAAGCTTGTTTCCAAGATTCGATGGGGGATTATTCAGACATCTTAATAGTACCATGGTGCTTAGCAGAGGCCTTGGCTGTCATACATTGCCACTACGTATTTTTAATCCGGGAGAGCTTGTATACATTAAGCTCTCGCCTTGTCAAAAGTAAGTATTTTGGTTAGAATTAATAAGTTGGGGAATATATATAAGACGCACACGATATGCGTCTTATTGTATGCATATAGGAATGAAAGGTAAGTACATTAATGGCACTTTCCGTTAAGCTGGAAGCATTTGAGGGACCTCTTGATCTGCTTCTGCATCTGATTGATAAGAATAAAATTGATATATATGACATTCCGATTGTAATGATTACAGAGCAGTATCTGGAGTATATTAAGCAGATGGAGTCAGAGGATATGAACATTATGAGTGAGTTCCTTCTGATGGCTGCAACACTTCTTGATATTAAATGTAAGATGTTACTTCCTGCTGAAGTGAATGAGGATGGCGAAGAGGAGGATCCAAGAACTGAGCTTGTTGAGAAGCTTCTTGAGTTCAAGATGTATAAGTATATGTCCTTTGAGCTTAAGGATATGTCGATTGATGCGGGCAAGGTTATATATAAGGCACCTACAATTCCTGATGAGGTTGCTGCGTACAGACCACCAATTGACTATGGTGAGCTCATTGGCGATCTTAATCTGACTAAGTTGAATTCGATTTTTAGGGAGACCCTGAAGCGCAGGGAGGACAAGGTTGATCCTATCAGAAGTACCTTCGGTAATATTCAGAAGGATGAGGTGGATCTGGATTCCAAGACAGAGTATATTAAGACGCTTCTGTGGATGAATAAGAAGGTAAGCTTCACAGAGCTGTTGGAGAAGCAGAACAGCAAGATGGAGATTGTTGTTACCTTTCTTGTTGTATTGGAGCTTATTAAGATTGGACTTATAGAGATTACACAGGATGATCTCTTTGACGATATTAGACTTGAAGTGAAGGAAGATGTAACTGAGGAGGATTTCCTCGGTGCTGAGATTGGTGAAGGTAATGAAGAGAACTAAGCAGGAAGCTGTATTAGAGGCCGTGCTTTTTACAATGGGTGATTCGGTTGAGGTCGAGCGCCTTGCGGGGTTAATAGAAGAAGATGAGGATACTACAAGACAGATTCTCGCCGATATGAAGGCTAATCTGGATAAGAGCGAGAGGGGTATTACCATTATCGAGCTTGATGGTGCTTATCAGATGTGCACTAAGCCTGAGATGTATGAATATCTTATTGAGCTTACCAAGTCCACCAGAAGAGAGGCGCTTACAGAGGCGGCGCTTGAGACCTTGTCAATAATTGCATATAAGCAGCCAGTTACTCGTATGGATATTGAGAAGATCCGAGGGGTGGCATGTGATTATGCGCTGAACAGACTTCTAGAGTTCGATCTTATTAAGGAACTAGGACGTATGGATGCGCCAGGTAAGCCAATATTATTTGGTACTACGGAGCAGTTCTTACGAAGCTTCGGTGTTAAGAGCCTTGATGAACTGCCGGAGATCAGTCAGGTTAAGCTCGAGGAGTTCAGGGAGCAGGCGGAAGCAGAAGCGCAGATTAAGCTTGATATTTAGTGTGTGTCGGGGGAGTCTATGACTAAGGAAGAGGCTAAACAGAAATTACGTAAAAGTGGTTACAATGTTGTAGAAGATAATTCTGTTGTAACAGTATATATATCACCTGAGAAATCCATGAAGAATGCTATTAGAGATGTTAAGGAGAAGCTGTATTCATGGGGCTATAATGCGAGCTTTGGTATTAAGCAGCATAAGGGCGCAGAGGAGATTATTGAAGATCTTAATGATTCTGAGGCTGATGTAGAGGTCGAAGATGCGCCTGTAGAGGCTTTCGGTGGCGGCGGGTGAATATTTGGAGAGGTAGAGCTGGCGGGAGTAGGCGTTGTGGCGGGGGCGGGGATGGCCCGCATAGTGGCGCAGGGCATCGATGAACTCTTGGGCCGTGTTGCAGCGGGCTCCTGCCTGCTCTGCATCGATGGCGTAGCCCTCGAAGGCTTCGTCGGTGCCGATGATGTTTTTGCCGTACATGAGGGATTCGCAGGTTTTCACTTT
>JAZLFL010000033.1:0-9052 GCA_045615825.1 Lachnospiraceae bacterium | reverse complement strand
TACATCTAAAAGTGCTTCCTTGGCATTCTCATAGATAAATGCCTTACGAGGTGGAACCTCATTACCCATAAGTAACGCTGTTACATCAGATGCCATTCTGGCATCCTCAATCTCAACCTGCTTAAGCTTTCTTCTGGCAGGATCAAGTGTTGTCTCCCAGAGCTGGCTGGCATCCATTTCACCAAGACCCTTATATCTCTGTAATGTGAAGGTTCCCTTATGAGTCTTACGATACTTCTCAAGCGCCGCATCATCATACAGATATTCCTCATCACCCTTGCTTGGCATAGCCTTATATAGCGGTGGCATGGCAAGATATACATGACCTTCCAGTATAAGGTCTGGCATGAATCTGTAGAACAGTGTAAGAAGCAATGTTGCAATATGCGCACCATCGACATCGGCATCGGCCATAATAATAATCTTGTTATAACGAAGCTTGCTAATATCGAAATCATTACCATAGCCTTCAGAGAATCCGCAACCAAATGCATTAATCATGGTCTTAATCTCTGCATTGGCTAATACCTTATCAATGGAAGCCTTCTCAACGTTAAGAATCTTACCTCTGATAGGAAGGATTGCCTGGAACATTCTGTCTCTTGCAGTCTTAGCTGAACCACCGGCAGAATCTCCCTCTACGATGAAGATCTCGCACCTCTCTGCATCCCTGCTCTCGCAGTTGGCAAGCTTACCATTACTGTCAAAGCTGTACTTTGGCTTAGTAAGCATGTTAGTCTTGGCCTTCTCTTCATTCTTCCTGATCTTGGCGGCCTTCTCAGCACATCCAATAACAGACTTGAGTATCTCAAGATTACGGTCAAAAAATCTTACAACTTCATCTCCTGTAACCTTGCTGACTACCTTAGTTGCGTCCTGGTTATCAAGCTTAGTCTTAGTCTGACCCTCGAATCTTGGATCCGGATGCTTAATTGATATAATTGCCGTCATACCGTTACGGACATCAGTACCTGTGAAGTTAACATCCTTATCCTTAAGTATTCCAAGGCTACGTGCATAGTTATTAATAACTGTGGTAAATGTAGTCTTGAATCCGGTTAAATGTGTACCACCCTCTGAGTTGTAGATATTATTACAGAATCCAAGTACGTTCTCATGGAACTCATTTACATACTGGAATGCACATTCAACTGTAATTCCTTCAGCTTCACCCTTAAAATATATAGGCTCATGAACACTCTCTTTAGATCTGTTCATATCCTGAATGAATCCAACTAATCCATCCGGCTCATGGAATTCAACATATTCCAGGTCATCCTTACGCTTATCCTCGAATACTATTGTAAGCTCAGGGTTAAGATAGGCAGTCTCATGAAGACGGCTCTTAACCTCTTCCTCCTTGAACCATGTCTTATCAAAGATTGTGTCATCAGGTAAGAAATTGATAGTTGTACCAGTCTCTCTTGTCTTACCAACAGTAGGTAATAATCCATTAACCAGATCAGTTGTTGGAATACCCCTCTCGTAAGAATCCTCGTAGATATATCCGCCCTTCTTAACGCGCACAGATAATCTGTTAGACAGCGCATTAACTACCGAAGAACCAACACCATGAAGACCACCAGATGTCTTATAAGCCGAATCATCGAACTTACCACCTGCATGAAGTGTTGTGAATACAAGTCTCTCTGCAGACATTCCCTTCTCATGCATCTCAATAGGGATACCTCGACCATTATCTTCAATGGTTGCAGAGCCATCCTTCTCCAGCGTTACATGAATCTTATCGCAGTAACCAGCCAAATGCTCATCAACTGAGTTATCTACAATCTCATATATAAGGTGATTAAGACCTTTCGTAGATACTGATCCAATATACATACCAGGTCTCTTACGTACAGCTTCAAGACCTTCTAAGACGGTAATACTGGAAGCATCATAGGTTTCCTTATTTGCCATTCATCTCTATCCTTTCAAATTATAATGCATAGAACCGCAGACGATTCTATTGAACAGAATAAACCTATAATATAATACCACATTTTGTAGATAAGTTGAAGCGCAGACACAAAATAATGTACAAATTAAAAGCATAAGAAAAGGACCAATTACACAAAAAGAGCAATCAGTCCCTTAAAAAATCTTCAAATTCAGTTAATCTTAATCCTGTTTATTCAGCTTCTTATTACTTAAAAGTCTCTTCTGAACCAATACCGCAATTACACACATCAGAATCTCCGTAATACACTGTGCATAAGCAAATCCCTTTACTCCAAGTCCGTAATTAAGCAATATAATTAGCGGTATCTCAAATGCAAGCTTACGTATAAACGAGAATATAAGCGCAACCTTACCCATTCCAAATGACTGCGATATGCCTACAACCATGAAGTCAACACACATGAAAGGCAGGCTTATACCAAATCCGCTTAAGAACCATGATCCGATGCTTACAATATCATCCATGTTCATGAACAGCCTTATAATTGGTCCGCCAAGCAGATTGAATACCAGCGTTATCGCAAAGAGTGAAGATATTGTAACAAGATATGTCTTCCTAATGGTCTCCTTCATTCTAGGGAAGTTCTTACTGGCATAGTTATATCCAATTAGTGGCATAACACCCTGAGTGAATCCAAATACTATCTGAATAGGGAGCTGGTTAATCTTATTAGCAATACCAACTGCAGCAACTGTATTCGCACCATAAGATGCAGATATATTATTAAGCACCGTTATGCTTATAACATTAAGCACATTCTGGAACACTCCAGGAATTCCAACAATCATTATACTAAGTAGCACATACTTTTTAAGAGTTACATACTTAGGGTTCAGGCTTACATGAGTAGTATCTCTAAGCCTTACAATTGTAACTAAGAAATAGGTACAGGCAATACAGTTGGATATAAAGGTCGCAAAGCCCGCTCCGGCAGCTCCAAGATTAAGTCCCCAGGGAAGAATAAATATAGGATCAAGAATAATATTAAGCACACAGCCTGCTATCTGTCCTATACTGGCCTCCACAGCCCTTCCCTCAGCCCTTATTAAGTAACCGAAGATGATACTCATAATGGTTGGTGCTGAACCAAGACATACTGTCCAGAACATATAATCCTTGGTAGCTGTATATGTAATCGAATCTGTTCCCAATATATTAAGGAATCCGTTGTTAAAAACGATTGTAACTAAGGACAGTATCAGTGCACATATTAGTCCCAGATATATACCTGTTGCAGATGCCCTCTTAACAGTCTCATCATCCTTGGCACCAAGGCTTCTGCTCATAAGACTCGATGCACCTATACCGAACAGGTTGGTAACACCATAGAACAGAATCATTGCAGGTGAAGCAAGTGTAATAGCCGCATTCTGAACAGGATCATTTAAAGCTCCTACAAAGTAGGTATCCGATAAGTTATATACCATCGCCACAAGCGAGCCAATAATCATTGGAATAGTTAACGAGAATATAGCATTCCATACCGGTGCGTTCTCAAATAATTCTTCTCTGTTAATCTTCTCTCTAGTCTTCATTTATGCCTCTTATAATGACACCAGGGGACAACAACCACATATATAGCGGCCCTGCCCCCTGGTATCAAATATGAAAAATTATTTCAAAATCTTAGTACATGCAACTGCTAATGCTCCTGGTCCAATATGGCAGGATACACTTAACGAAAGTGGATCAACAATATTAATTGTGAATCCCGGGAATTCCTTTTCAAGCTCAGCCTTAAACTCAAGCGCCGGCTCAATATCTCTTGCATAAGCAACATCAAGAACACAGTTGTCTGGTGATATACCACCGAATCTGTTCTCCATATCAGCCTTAACTGCATTAATCATAATTGTCTTACCCTGAGTAGTAGTTCTTGCCTTGGCGAAGGCATCTAACTTCTCACCCTGGATCTGTAATACTGGCTTAAGCTTAAGAAGTGTTCCAAGGGCTGCAGCTGCAGGTGTAATTCTTCCACCCTTCTTAAGATAATACAGTGTATCAAGCATAATATAGATTGAAGAATTGAACTTATCTTCCTCAAGCATTGTCTTAATAACTGCTGCTGGCTTACCTTCATTAGCTAACTTAAGCGCATCTAATGCTGAACGGCGCTGTGTAACAGATATCCTCTGGTTATTAACAACCTGTACCTTGCCATCATAATCCTCAGCAAGCATTGCTGCTGTCTGGCAGCTTCCACTAAGTCCTGAACTCATTGGAATATGTACAATCTCATCATATTCCTTAAGCAGATCATCCCAGAACTTCATTACATCTTCTGGCGAAGGCTGACTTGTATGTACATCCTTATCCTCACCAAGCATTCTGTAGAAATCTTCCTGAGTAAGATCAATATCTTCGAAATATTCCTTGCCCTCAACTGAGAAAGGCATAGGTAAAACATATATACCCAGCTCCTTAGCCTGTGACTGAGTCACTCCACTATTACTGTCTGTTACAATTGCAATTCTGCTCATAATTCAAGCCCTTTATTCAAGTAATTGTTATCCTTCACACGTGAAAATATTTTACTTTTATATTGTCTTAAAGTCAACCGGATTTAGTCCTATCTCTTCGATTGCTTTAGTCACTTCTTCATAACGCTTAGTATCGCCCTTTACATCAAGCATATCGAAGAATTCCTTAACCTCTTCAAGGATGTTCGCATCATCATATATATTGGCAAGTACAAAGCCAAAATCACCACTCTGCCTGATGCCCTGCATCTCACCGGGACCTCTCATCTTAAGGTCCTCCTCGGCAATATAGAAGCCGTCATTGCTGTGACTTAATATATCAAGTCGCTTGGCTGACCAAGGCGTCTTACCAGTATTAATGAAAATACAATACGACTGAGCGTCTCCTCTGCCGACACGTCCTCTGACCTGATGCAGACTTGACAGACCGAACTGGTCAGCGTTCTCTACAAGCATTACAGTGGCATTAGGAACATTAATTCCAACCTCAATAACAGTTGTAGATACTAGTACATCTATATTATGAGCCGCAAAGTCTTCCATCAGCTTATTCTTGGCACCAATCTTCATCTTGCCATGAAGATAATCAACACGTATATTACCCGGAAGTATACCTTTTAACTTATCTGCGTAATCAACAACATTCTCAAGATTCATACCTTCAGTCTCTTCAACTAAAGGACATATTACATAGACCTGATGCCCCTTATTAACCTCATCCGTAATGAACTTATACGCAGTTGGTCTGCTCTTCGCGGTTACAACAGCATTCTTGATTGGTAATCTGTTAGCTGGCAGCTCATCAATCACTGACATCTTAACACCTGAGAACATTGTCATAGCAAGTGATCTTGGGATAGGTGTCGCACTCATAACAAGTACATGAACATCATCATTACACTTGGCAAGCGCCTCTCTCTGCTTAACACCGAATCTGTGTTGCTCATCAGTAATCGCAAGTGTCAGATCATTATATACAACTGACTCCTGTATCACCGCCTGAGTACCAATTATTACATTAATATATCCAGTCTGAATTCCCTCATGGATATCTCTCTTAGCCTTGGCCGGAAGTGCACCAATAAGCAGTCTTGGACGAAGTGGCAGGTTATATTTCTCAACCAGTTCACACAAGCCCTCATAGTGCTGACTTGCAAGAACTTCAGTAGGTGCCATAAGACATCCCTGATGACCATTAACAGCATTAAGAAGCAATGCCAAGAATGCAATAATAGTCTTACCGCTACCCACATCACCCTGTACCATTCGGTTCATACATATTCCACTGCACATATCCGACTCAATCTCACGCCATGTTCGCATCTGAGCATTGGTCAGCTTATATGGAAGGCCTTCAATAAGTCTCTCCGTGTCGGCAACTGGTATCATATTATGACCAAAAGGTCTCGCTGCATATGTATCATCCATATGAGTCTCACAGAAGAATGTTAGGAACTCATGGAATACAAGTCTTTTCCTTGCCTTAGTATAATTCTCCAGAGTATCAGGAAAATGGATGCCTCTTAGCGCTTCCTTAATATCGGGCATAGCGAACTTATCAAGCTCATTATCAGACAGATATTCATCCGGCAACAAAGCTACATCAAATGCATTCTTAATATACTTACGCATCTGAACATTGCTGATTCCCTTAGTAAGACCATATACCGGCTGAAGCTCGTTAAGCATCTGCATATATTCAGGGACAGAATATACCTTGGGCTGTGCAAGCGTAAGTCCTCTGTTGTTATTTAGAACACCGTAGAACACTCTTTCCTCAGATGTCTCTAATGACTTACCAATATAAGGCGCATTGAAATATACAACAGATAATTCACCGCCTTCAAACAGAAGCTTTCCAAAGGTCATTATCTTACCCTTACGAATTGTATAAACACTGCCCTTCTTAATAACACCTTTGACAGCAATTATATCTCCAATATGCTCTTCCAGGTCAGTAACGGGCTCATGAAGGTCCATGAAGCCTCTTGGAAGATCATATATAAGGTCACCAATTGTATATATATTCAGTTTATTAAGTTTGGGAATAGTCTTCTCACCGACTCCCTTGACATTACTAACTGATTCACTAAGTCTCATATAACCATTATACCTAGTCGCATACGTTTTTACATTAAAAAAATGAGCTCTATTGCTAGAGCTCATTAATAGTGGTCACTAATTATTCAGCTGAAATAATGTAGTAGTAGATTGGCTGACCGCCGAACTGAAGCTCGACATCACAGTCACCATACTTATCAGCAAGGATGTCACAAAGCTCGTTAGCCTTAGCTTCATCAACATCAGCACCATAATAGATACTGATAAGCTCTGTATCATCATCAACCATCTCCTCAACCATAGAGATTACTACTTCGTCAATGTCCTTACCAACTGACAGGATACCCTTATCGCCGATACCCATGTAATCGTCCTGATGAATCTCCTTATCATCAATCATAGTATCTCTAACTGCGTAAGTTACCTCACCAGTCTTAACATTAGCTATCTCCTCTACCATGACTGACTCATTCTCTTCAGGAGTCATATCTGGAACATAGTTAATAATTGCTGTAATACCCTGTGGAACTGTCTTAGTTGGGATAACGATAATATTCTTGTCCTCAACAAGGAACTTAGCCTGATTAGCAGCCATTACAATGTTCTTGTTATTAGGGAAGATGAAAATGTTATCGCAATTAAGCTCGTTAGCTGCATTAACGAAATCCTCAGTACTTGGATTCATTGTCTGACCACCAGAGATGATCATATCAACACCAAGACTTCTAAAGATATCATCCATTCCTTCACCAACAGATACAGCCATGAAGCCAACTTCCTTATGCTCCATTGCAGGTGCATCATTCTTCTTAGCTTCCTGCTTAGCATCGCCGCAAGCCTCGATAGTAACGTCAACATCTTCAGCTAAGCCTGTACCGTCATTAACACCGGCAGCAGCCTTCTCAGATGCCTTGAAGATCTTCTCCTGATGCTCAAGACGCATATTATCAATCTTCATATTAGAGAGCTGGCCATACTTAAGTGCTCTCTGGATAGCCATACCTGGATCATTAGTATGTACATGTACCTTAACGATCTCATCATCAGCTACAAGTACAATAGAATCACCGATTGACTCAAGGAAAGCCTTGAAATCCATCTCAAGCTTAACATTAAATGGCTTATTAAGCATGATAATGAACTCTGTACAGTAACCAAACTTAATATCCTCTGTATCAATATCAGCGCCAGGTGTAACAACATTAGCTGAAGGGCCTGTTCCGTTACCAGTTACGATCTCGAAGTCAAGCTCCTTGCCCATGAATGCATCATAAGCACCCTTAACAACCTGCATAAGACCCTGTCCACCAGAATCTACAACGCCTGCCTGCTTAAGTACAGGAAGCATATCAGGAGTCTTATCAAGAACAATATCACCTTCCTTGATAATCTCTTCAATAAATACCTGAAGGTCATCACATCCATTATCAGCAAGCTCTCTTGCCTTATCAGACATACCCTTAGCTACTGTAAGGATTGTACCTTCCTTAGGCTTCATAACAGCCTTATAAGCACTCTCAACAGCCTTCTCACAGCCTTCAGCCATTAAAGCTATATCAAGCTCCTCGTTCTCCTTCATTACCTTAGTAAATCCACGAAGCAACTGAGAAAGGATAACACCTGAGTTACCTCTTGCTCCTCTAAGTGAACCACTGGAAATAATCTTAGCTAAAGAAGCCATATCGATTGGATCTCCAGCATTAGCTACTTCCTTTGCAGCGGACATAATTGTCATTGTCATATTAGTACCAGTATCACCATCTGGAACTGGGAATACATTCAATTCATTAATCCACTCTTTTTTTGCATCAAGATTCTTAGCACCCGCAAGAAACATCTTCTTAAGAACTGCGGAATTAATAGTGTTAGACACTTTGTCTCCTCCTAATCAATAACTCTTACGCCTTCGACGTAGACATTAATCTTATCAACTGGTATACCAGTGAACTCCTCAATCTTATATTTAACACTGTCAATAAGGTTATTAGCTACTGCTACAACACTTACTCCATATGCAACTATAACATGAAAATCAAGTGATAACTTGTTATCACGCATAGTAACCTGAACACCTCTGCTAGCGCCCTCAAGACCTAAGAGCTTAACAAAGCCGTCCTTCATGTTGTAACCAGCCATGCCAACTATACCGAAGCACTCCATAGCAACTCCGCCAGCATACTGACCAATTACCTCTTTATCAATAGTGATGTTACCCATATGAGTATCCATTGTAGAACTCTTCATTCGCATCCCTCCTTGATTACATAACTACACAATCGTATGTATTATACTATTATTTGGGAAATAATAAAAGTTTTTAAATTATTTCACAATATTAAGAGCCAATTCAGGTTCCATTTCAGGCTCCGGCGTTATTCACGGTTCTTCTTCTATCTCTTCATTTGGATCATTCGGATCATTCACACCATCCTCATATCTTCCCTGAAGAAGATCTCTTAATGGGAATATGATGAAGAGTAATCCAGCTATAAAGAATACAACTGTCGCAATCACAATAAGAAGATTCGAACTATTAATAGGCATCTCA
>JAZLFL010000032.1:0-4738 GCA_045615825.1 Lachnospiraceae bacterium | reverse complement strand
AGGCATAATGGACAGTCAGGTGACTAGAGGCATAATATGAGAAAAGTAGGTATATTTGGTGGTACATTCAGTCCTGTACATAATGGACATCTTATGCTGGCAGAGAGGGCTTATTCTGATCTTGGATTGGATGAAGTGCTTATAATACCAACAGGTGTATCGCATTTCAAGGATAATTCAGTTATAGATAAGCTCACTCGTTACGAGATGACTAAGATTGCTGTGGCTGATAATGACCATATTAATGTGTCCAGGATTGAGATTGATCGTCCGGGCAATTCATATACCTATGAGACATTACTTGCGCTTAAAGAGGTCAATCCAGACGTTTCCTATTATCTTATTATTGGTGCCGATTCGCTAATGCAGCTGGAAGACTGGTATAAGCCTGATGTTATAATGGCGAATGCTGTTATAGTGGTTGCGGCAAGGGATGATGTTGGTATTAATGAGCTTCAGGTTAAGGCAGATGACCTTAAGGATCGATTCGGCGCGGATGTAAGAATTCTTACATTTCCTCTTATTGAATTATCTTCAACTGATATACGAAGAAGAGTTAAGGAGGGGTTAAGTATTCGTTATATGGTGCCTGACTCAGTAATTAAGTATATTGATGAGAATAATCTATATAGATAATCGGGGATGAGCATATGATGCCTGTTAAGGATATACATAAGAGCCTTAAAAGAGAGCTCGATAACAAGAGATATACACATACTGTTGGAGTTGCATATACTGCAGCAAGCATGGCTATGAAATGGGGCGTGGATGTGTCTGATGCTCTGATAGCCGGATTGCTTCATGATTGCGCCAAGGGTATGTCTGATAAGGAACGTTTATCCTATTGCAAGAATGAAAAACTGCCTGTAACAGAAGTTGAGAAGGCCAATCCAGGATTACTTCATGCGAAGGTTGGAGCTCATCTTGCGAAGGTTAAATACGGCGTTACTAACGATGAAATTCTGTCTTCGATAACATATCATACAACTGGCAGATGTGGTATGACTCTGTTCGAGCAGATAATATTCATTGCGGATTATATTGAACCTAACAGAATGCCACTTCCTGAGATTGATCAGATTCGTAAGGAAGCATTTGAGGATATCGATGTATGTACATGGCATATATATAAGAATACCTTAGCTCATCTGTATTCCAATACAAAGGCATTGGATCCGGCTACAGAAGAGGCATATAACTATTATTGTGAAAAGACTGGAAGGAAGAACATCTAATTGGAGAATAAATTGGAATCATTGGATATACTTAAAAAGATGGTGTCTGTTCTGGATGACAGACTTGCTAAGAATATACAGGTTATTGATATTAGAGGCCTGTCAATTATGACAGATTACTTCGTTGTAGCATCAGCTAATAATATTAATCATATTCATGCCTTAGCTGATTATCTTGAAGATGAGATGAGAAAAGAAGGAATTCACTTTACTCATATGGAAGGCTTTAAGAGTGGCAGCTGGATTCTGATGGACTATGGTGATATTGTAGTTCATATATTTGATGAGCCAAGCCGTGAGTTCTATGATCTTGAGAGAATATGGCGAGATGGTAAGGTCATCGAAGTATAATCAATTAAATAATGTAATTAATAGAAAAGCCATTATAGAGTGTATATTACACTTTATAATGGCTTATTTCATTCTAATATATTGAATTACTAATGATATAATCTGAAGACACCGAATACTTTACCTAATATCTGGCAGTCATCAACGATGATTGGATCCATTGTATCATTCTCAGGCTGAAGTCTTATATGGTCTGATTCCTTATAGAAGGTCTTAACAGTAGCTGAATCATCAATAAGAGCAACAACTGTATCTCCATTACGGGCCGTAGAACAGCACTGAACAAATATCTGATCGCCGCTATAGATACCGGCATTAATCATTGAATCACCCTTAACCTTAAGAACAAAGCTTGGTTCACCATGTGGAACCATATCTGCTGGAACAGGGAAGTAGTTAGATATATTCTCTTCAGCTAAGATAGGAGAGCCAGCTGCTACAGTACCGATAACAGGTAATGATACCATCTCAGTCCTTACCATGTTAAAAGAATCATCTACAATCTCAATGGCACGAGGCTTGGTAGGATCTCTTCTGATATATCCATTCTTCTCAAGCTTCTCAAGATGAGCATGAACAGAAGATGTAGACTTAAGATCAACCTTCTCACATATCTCTCGAACAGTTGGCGGATAACCTCTGTCTAAGATCTCGTTCTTAATATATTCCAATATTTCCTTCTGCTTACTACTAAGTGAATTATTAGCCATAAGTGTTCTCCTATCTTAAGTGGTGATTAACTTAATTCAAGTTAAATAATTGTTTATAGGCAAATTATAGCATAGTAAACATAAAAAGCAAACATATATTCCAAATATTTGTTCGAAAAATCGAAAAAATGTTCGATAAAAGTGTTGACATTCGAAAACGCGTTCGATATAATACAAACATAACGAACAGATGTTCCGAACGGAGTGTTCGATTGGAGGAGTATATGAAGGTTAGAGACAGACATGGTAATTATATTAATCACAGAAGACGTCAGATGATTTTTAGAAGAGTGATGTTCTTCTTATCAATATTTATAGTAACTGCAGGAATTGCTTTTGGTGCTGGTAGTATGGCATCACATGCTGAGAGCCTTAACGATACACATTATTATAAATATTATACAAGCATTACAGTTGAAGCTGGTGAATCAATTAATTCATTAGCAGCTGAATATGGTGAGCATTTCGCATCTAAGAAGGAATTCATTAATGATCTGATTTTTATTAATCACCTTACAGATGATGTTCTGTATGAAGGAATGACTCTTATTGTTCCATATTACTCAGCAGAGTTTATACATTAATATTTGTTTGTTCCATCCAGTTCCCTGGATGTTCAATAATATCTACCCCTTTATAATGGGCCGCATTTCCAGATTATGCGGCCCATTTACTATTCTTCTCGTAATTTAATTGTTTTGGCAGCACGACGCTTGTTTTCGTCCTTCATGGCTGCGTAATGCTTTCTAGTAGTATTAACATCCTTATGGCCTAATACATCGGCAACAAGGTATATATCGCCTGTTTCCTGATAAAGGTTAGTGCCAAATGTACTTCTAAGCTTATGTGGAGTGATTTTCTTCATGTTAGTAACATTGGAGGCATATTTCTTAACTAACAGTTCAACACTTCGTACAGTAATTCGTCTGTTCTGCATTGAAAGGAATAAAGCATCCTCATGACCATCCAGTGTAATAATATGTTCACGTTCCTCCATATAATTCAGTAGAGCTTCTTCAACCTCATCACCGAAGTAAACAATATCCTCATATCCACCTTTTCTTCGTACCTTAAATCGTCCATTATCGAAGTCAATATCCTTAATATCAAGACCAACAAGCTCCGATACACGAATTCCGGTACCTAACAGGGTAGTAAGAATAGCCATATCACGAACAACAGTCTTATTATGGAAATCCATCTGTTTCCTGGTAAGATTGGTTCCGGCTTCAACCTGATCTAATAATTCAGCAACCTCATTAGGCTCTAATCTGATAATTTCCTTCTCGTGAAGCTTAGGCATTGGTACTAATGCTGCAGGATTAGTCTCAATAAGCTCATTCCTGAAGTAATAGTTATAGAAGCTTCTTAGGGATGCAAGCTTACGGCTTTTGCCTCGTTCATCATTCATTACTTCTTCATTAGAGCTGTTATTATACAGAGATAAATAATCTAGATATTCCTCTATATCTTCACGTCCGATTTTATCTAATACTGATAATGGTATATCCTGCATTTCGAATTTGGCACAGTATGAGTTGTTCTTCATCATATATTCGAAGAACACCTTAAGATCATGGGCATAAGCTAACTTTGTTCTTGATGCAATAGTGTCATTCATGCCTCTGAAATACATTTTACAGAAGGATGGAAGAGACTGTAAGGCATCCCTTAGCTTTTCGACGTTTTCCCTATTTAATTGATCATGATAATTAAGATTGGATGCCATTTAATATACTGCCTCGTTTTCCTTATCCCAACCATTTATTTTACTGTCTGCAATAGCTGTGAACATTCTTTTCTTAACATCCGGATTATCCTTAGTTAAGTCTCTTAATAATTCGTGTACATATTCACGTTTGGTTACTCCATCAACCGGACATGGACTCTTTACAACAGGAACATCATACTTTTTAACAAATCCGATTACTTCTGGCTCATTAACATATATCATTGGTCTGATAATATGAATATCTGACTTATCTAAATAAGTAACAGGAGAGAAGGTATGGAATCTTCCTTCATACATAAGTGACAGTAGCATTGTCTCTACCACATCGTCTTTATGATGGGCATAAGCTACTTTATTACATCCTAATGCCTTTATTTCTTCATTTAAGGCACCTTTACGGAGCTTTGCACATAGTGAGCAGGGATTTGACTCCTTACGTTCTTTAAAGACGATATTGGCGATATCTGTTTTGATAATATGATATTCAACATTAAGTGAATCGCAAAGCGCTTTAACCTTACTTAAATCATTAACCAGAGTATTATCATAATCAGACCAGCCCAGGTCAATTGTGATGGCGCATATATCATACTTTACAGGCATAAATTCACGTAAGCCTGCAAGCGCATAAAGCAATGTAAGACTATCTTTGCCGCCAGATATTCCAATGGCAATTTTATCGCCATCATTTATCATATTGTAATCCTGTA